>JBGPNP010000033.1:0-13068 GCA_041487575.1 Gaiellaceae bacterium
CGGCGCAGGGCGGGCGGTCGCCTCTGTTGCCGCGGCGCTCATTGGGCGACCTTTCGGTCACACTCCCGAGCGAAGCGAAGGGACAAATCCGCCCCGCGGAAAATGCGCGGCATTTTCCGCGGCCTCATACCTTGATCCCGTACGGCACGAGCTCCTCCGGCTCCTCCGTCCGCTTGCCGATCAGGAGCGTCGCGACCATGATCACGATGAACATCCCGCCCGCGAGGCCGGAGATGATCACCCCGGCGCCGGCGATGTTCATCGGCAGGTCCCAGCCGCCCGGCGCGAGGCCGTCGTAGCTGATGTCGGCGGTCCGCCGCGGCACGCCGAGCGCGCCGGCCCAGATCTGCGCGTTCGTCATGACGAGCATACCGATCGTGTAAAGGTAGGCCTGGATCACGGCGAGCCTGTGCGACCAGAGCCGCCTCCGCACGAGCACTGGGATGAGGTAGTACGCGAAGCCCATGAAGGCGAGCGTCATCCCGCCGGTGACCGTCTGGTGCAAGTGGCCGACCACGTTCATGGTGTTGTGGGCGACGGCGTTGATCGGAAGGGTCGTCTCGACGGTGCCGCTCCAGCCGCCGAAGGCGAAGATGAGGAGCGACCCGGCGAGCGCGACGACGCCCGCATGGTCCCAGCGAAGCTTCCGGAGCCAGCCGAAGAGGGTCGTGGGTCCAAGCCTGCGGACCTCGTGCTCGGCGCCGCCTATGATCGCGAGCCCGTGCATGAGGCTCGGCACGCCGAGCATGAAGCCCATGATCGAGCCGCCGACGATCTTCACCTCGTTCCCGAGGCTCGGGTCGACGAGGAAGTGGTGCCCGAGCACGGGCAGGGAGATGACGATGTAGAGGACGAACGCGATCCGCGAGAACTTCTGGTTCACGGGGCCCGTCCGGAGCGTGAGCGCGAGGATCCCGTACCAGGCCACGACCATCGCGACGACGTTCACGTACTGGAGCGTGTGCCCGAGGCCCCAGAACCACGTCCGGTAGATGATCGGCTCGATCGAGCCGATCCAGCCGTTCGCGTAGAGCCAGGCCGGGATGAGGGCGACGAGCCCCGAGGCGAGCGAGAGCATCGCGAGGATGGCCGCCGCGGCGACGCCGTAGGTGAGGAGCGGGAGCGAGCCCTGGTAGGCGCCTTCTGCCCGGGCCGCCGCGATCGTGAGCGCGAAGTTGACGAGCGCGAGGACGACCCCGACCGCGAAGACGAGATAGCCGAGGTAGAAGATCTGATCGGCGACGAGCGGTGGGTAGGCGGTGAACATGACCGCGTTCTTCACGTTCGTGACGATCGAGATCACGAGCATGAGCCCGCCGGTGACCATGAGGAAGAACGACGCCCAGCCCATCTTGAGGCTGAAGACGCGCGCATTCAGGAGGATCGAGGAGGCGAACACGAGCGCGGCAACCTCGAAGAAGATCGGCCAGAGGATGAGCGCCGCGACCCCGTGGCCGGTCAGCGAGACGTAGAACGCGTTCGGCTGGAGCGTGTCGATCGCGGGCGCCCGGGTCGTGCCGACGAGCGTGCCGAAGATGCCGCCCATCGCGAGGGCGAGGACGGCTGCGACCGCGTTCGCGAGCGTGAGCGCCTGCGCGCCGGCGTACACCTTGAGGCCCGTGACGGCGCAGATGCGCGACGGCTCCTCTCGGGCGCCGAGCAGGGTGCCAGGAAGCTGTTCGACGTAGGCCATCAGGTCACCTCTCCACGACGATCTGGCCGCGCATCGTCTGGTGGCCGAGACCGCAGTACTCGTTGCAGATGATCAGGTAGGTGCCCGGCCTGTCCGGCTTGAGCGTCAGGCCGAAGGCGTGCTCGGGCACGACCTCGAAGTTGAGGTTCTGACGGCCCCCGACGAGCGAGAACCCGTGCAGGACGTCCGTCGAGGAGATCCAGATGCGGTAGGTGTCGCCTGCCTTGAGGACCAGCTGCGGGACGAACCCGTAGCGCTGGGCCATCATGTAGGCGTCTGTCCCGGGCGGCACGTGCACCTTGCCGTCAGCGCCCAGGTACTTGGCGGTGAACGCGCCGACCTGCGCCCGGAACTCCTCGGGTGTCGTGCGATAGGTGTGGTCGGGGACGTTGTGGTGCCCGAGTCCGGCGACCCAGGCGATCGTGAACGCGGTCATGGCCGCCACCGAGAGCGCGACCAGCCAGAGGAAGAGCCGCTCGTCCTGCGGGAAGCGGCGCGACCACCCTGGCGACGGAGGAGCGGCTGGGGAATCGACGTGGCTGCTCATGGCTACGGTGTGAAGCTCGGCAGGCTGCCGACGTACTTGGCGACGATCACGAGGGTTGCCCAGACGAGGTAGAGGGCGGCGACCGCGAGGGCGATGAAGGCCCAGGCGGGCAGGTTGTCCAGCATCGACTCGACGAGGCGACTCCCTTCGGGCTGCTCGGGCCGGCCGCCTCCTCCCCCGGCGCCGTCGCCCTGCAGCGCTTCGCGGGTCTCGCCCTCAGGGCCGCTCGGTATTGCCGTGCTCTCGCTCACGCGCCACCTCCTCCTTCGCAGGTTGCGGGAAGTGTCCGAGAGCACCTGGCCACGCTCCTGACCAAAGTTGATCAGGGCGCCCTCGTGGCGACTCGGTTTGAATCTGCCCGTGCTCGCGTCCACTCTCGGGTTCCGCCTGCTCGCGCTCGCAGCCGCCGTGAGCGCGTGGGCGCTCGTCGCCGTCGGCGGCGTCGTTCGGATCACCGAGTCCGGCCTCGGGTGCCCCGACTGGCCCCTCTGCAACGGCGGGGTCGTGCCCCACGGGAAGGCGCCCGCAATCGAATACAGCCACCGGACGACGGCGGCCGCAGTGACGGCGCTCGTGCTTCTCACAGCCGTCTGGGCGCTCTGGCGGCAGCGCTCGCGCCGCGACGTCGTCGTGCCCGCGGTCACCGCCGCGCTCCTCGTCCCGGGGCAGGCGCTTCTCGGCGCGGTCGTCGTCTGGCTCGAGCTCCCAGGCTGGATCGTCGGCGTCCACTTCGTCGTCGGGATGCTCTTCCTCGCCGCGACGGTGACGACGGCGGTTGCCGCCTGGACGGGCACGCCGCAGCGGCGACCCTGGAGCCGGGGCTTCGTCCGCCTCGCGTGGACGGCGGCCTCGACCGGCCTTCTCCTCGTCGCCGCGGGCGCCGCCGTCGTCTCCGCGCATGCGGACGACGCCTGCGGGCGGCAGTGGCCTGCGTGCAACGGCGCCTTCGTCGCCGGCGGTAGCGATGCGACGATCCAGGTGGTCCACCGCACGCTGGCCTACGCCGTGGCGGCGCTCGCCCTGGCGCTGGCCGTCGGCGCGTGGCGTGGTCGCGGGCCGAGGCTCCTCGGTAACCTGCCGCTCGTCGCCGTGCTCGCGCAGATGGGATTCGGCATCTCGCTCGTCCTCTCGCACGAGGGGAGCCGAGCGCACGAGATCCTCGCGGGGCTCCACGTCGCCGGGGCAGGCGTCGTCTGGGCCTCGCTCGTCGTCCTCGCGCTCGTCGCCGGCCGGCCCGTCCGGATGTCTCCGGCCGGCTTTCGCTTCCGCCCCCACGCCCTGACCGGAGGAGCCCGATGATCCGACGCCTGGTCCCGCTCGCCCTCTTGCTCGCCCTCCTCGCCGCCGGGTGCTACTCGACGCCGAGCTCGACGCCCGCGCCGCCGCCCCCGCCGCCCGCGACGACTCAGCAGGCTGCGCCGCCGCCGCCCGCGACCACCGGGCAGCCGTCCTCCGGAGGCTCGGCGGAAGCGGGCAAGGCCGTTTTCCTCAGCGCGGGCTGCACCGGCTGCCACACGCTCGCCGCCGCCGGAGCGACCGGGACGGTCGGCCCGAGCCTCGACGAGCGGAAGCCGAGCTTCGACCGCGTCGTCGACCGCGTGACGAACGGCAAGGGCGCCATGCCGCCGTTCCAGGGCCAGCTGACCGACCAGCAGATCAAGGACGTCGCCGCCTTCGTCAGCGAGAACGCCGGGAAGTAGCCCGTGGCGACGCGCCCGCCTCTCGTCGTCGCCTGGGAGACCACGCGCGCCTGCCCGCTCGCGTGCGCCCATTGCCGGGCCGAGGCTCAGCAGGTGCCGGATCCCGCCGAGCTGACCCACGCGGAGGGGCTCGCCTTCATGGAGGATCTCGCGCACGGGTTTCCTGGGGCCGTGCTCATCCTCACGGGCGGCGAGCCCCTGACCCGGCCCGACGTGCTCGAGCTCGCGGCGGCAGGGACGGACCTCGGGCTCTCGATGGCGCTCTCGGTGGACGTCGGACGCCTGCTGACGCCGGAGACGTGCCGCCGGATCCGCGAGGCGGGCGTCAAGCGCGTCTCCTTCAGCCTGCACTTCCCCGACGCGGAGCGGAGCGACCGCTTCGCCGGAACGCCCGGGTTCTACGAGGGGGCGCTCTGGGGCCTCGCGAACCTGAAGGCGGCCGGAGTGCCGTTCCAGCTCCACACGAGCGTCATGCGCGCGAACGGCCGGCTCCTCCCGCGCATCCACGGGCTCGTGGGCGAGCTCGGCGCGGACGGCTGGGAGCTCTTCTTCCTCGTGCCGACTGGGCGGGGCCGGCTCCTGGCCGGCGAGGAGCTCGCACCCGCCGAGCAGGAGCGCGTGCTGCGGTGGCTCTACCGGATCCAGCGCCGCTCGCCCTTCCCGGTCAAGCAGATCTGTGCGCCGCACTTCCGCCGCGTCGAGGTGCAGAGCGCCCGCGCTCGCGGCGAGCGCCGGCCCGAGCGCGTGACGACCCGGCTGACCGTCATGTCGCGCGGCTGCCTCTCGGGTAACGGCTTCTGCTTCGTCTCCCACGTCGGAGACGTCTGCGGCTGCGGCTTCCTTCCCCTCTCGGTCGGAAACGTCCGCGACGGGTCGTTCAGCGAGATCTACGCCGAGGCGCCGCTCTTCCAGGCCTTCAGGAACCCGGCGACCCTCGGCGGGGCCTGCGGCGCGTGCGAGTTCCGCGCGGTGTGCGGCGGTTGCCGGGCCCGGGCGTACGCGGCCACCGGCGACCCGCTCGCGGAGGAGCCCGACTGCGCCTACGAGCCGCCGCGGTACCGGCGGCTGACGACGGCCGTCTGACAGGCCTCCGCGCGGCCGCGTAGCATCGCGGCGCGATGAAAGCGCTCGTCACTGGCGCAACCGGGTTTCTCGGTCGTCAGCTCGTGCCGCTTCTCCTCGAGCGGGGGGACGAGGTACGTGCCCTCGTGCGGCCGGAGACGGACGATGCCGACCTCCGCGGGCTCGGGGTCGAGGTCGTCCGCGGCGACCTCCAGGACATCGAGGCGCTGCGAACGGCAGCCCGCGGCTGCGGTGTCGTCTACCACGCAGCCGGGCTCGTGTCCCACGAGCGGAGAGACCTCGCGCGCTTGCGGGCGGTGAACGTCGAGGGGACGAGGAACGTCGCCGGCGCCCTCGAGCCCGGGGCCCGGCTCGTCCACGTCTCGAGCTACTCGGCGATCGGCTGGGCCGCGAGCCCCGACCGCCCCGTCGACGAGAGCGCGACCTTTCCCCGCGAGGCGGAGCAGCTCCCCTACGCGGCGACGAAGCGCGAGAGCGAGCAGCTCGTCCTCGACGCCGCTGCGCGCGGGGTCGACGCGGTCGTCGCGAACCCCGGCTTCCTCATCGGCCCGGGCGACGTCTACGAGATCTCGACCTGGCCCGTGAAGCGTTACCTCGACGGGAGCCTGCGCTACCACGTCCGGGGCGGCCTCTCGTTCGTCGATGCACGTGACGTGGCCGCGGGCCTCGTCGCGCTCGGCGACCGCGGCCGCGCGGGCGAGCGCTACATCCTCGCGAGCGACGTGGGGAACCTGAGCTACGGCGCCTTCTTCCGCCGGGTCGGCGAGGTGACCGGCGTCCGCCGAGTCCTGCTCCTCCAGCCGCGCCGGCTCGCCGCCGCCGCCGCCCCCTACGTGCCCTGGTCGGTGACGCGGGACGAGGCGCGGGCGGCCTCCCACTGGTGGTTCGCCACCTCGGCGAAAGCCGAGGCCGAGCTCGGCTACCGGAC
This sequence comes from Gaiellaceae bacterium, assembly GCA_041487575.1. GTDB lineage: Bacteria > Actinomycetota > Thermoleophilia > Gaiellales > Gaiellaceae > JBGPNP01. The sequence goes on from JBGPNP010000033.1 coordinate 5,952, forward strand.
GCGGCCGCTCGAGGAGACGATCGCCGCCACGGCCGCGAAGTTTCTCTAGTGCATCGGCACCTGACGCTGGAGCTTCGGCGTGATCCGGTCGAGGATCTCGTCGAGGCTCTCGCCCGTCGCGGTGATGCCGTGGTTCCTGAGGCCGATGATCGCGTGGCCGGGGTCGGGCTCGCCGGCAAGGAGGTCGGAGACGCTCTGCGCGAGCTCCTCCGTCCCGCACGGGTAGTTGACCTCCGTGCCGGGGACGCCCTCGACCCACGCGTGGACGTGCAGGATCGCGCCGACGCCGGGGTGCGCCTGGTAGATCATCCAGTGCTCGATCGCGTCGACGGAGACCCGGCGCGGCTGGACGTTCGGCGGCACGGAGAGGACGATGCGGCCGTTCTCGTCGTCGTAGCTCGAGACGAGGAGGATGTCGCGGCCCGGGATTTCGAGCTTCGTCTTGTCGACCCCGCTCGCGCTCATCCAGAAGCGACGCTCGTCCTTCCGTGCGGAGAGGTTGCCGTAGGAGAGGCCGCCGACGCCGTAGAGCCGCATCACGTGGCGCAGGTCGCGCTCCGTCAGGAGGTCGTTGATCGGAAAGGGGGAGGGGAGGAGGTCGAGGTGGCCGAGTCGGACGCCGGCGCGGTGGATCTGCTCCGTGATCTCGTCCCCGTGCCAGAGCTCGGGTTCGAGGTCGGTCAGGAACTCGTTGTCGATCACGAGCCGCGAGCGCGCGAGCGGGGCGAGCCGGGCGACGACGGCCTCCGCGAGCGCGTGTACGCCGCCCTCGGCCCAGACGCGGTAGTTGCCGCGCTCCGGCGTCGTGAACCAGACGCCCTCGTCGGGGACGTAGCAGAGGACGTTGTTCGCGAGGGCCCGTACGAGGAGCGGGTAGTTGAGGGCGAGCATGTCGTCCGGCAGGCCGAGATGCTCGTGGAGCGCCGCGACGAACGTCCCGCGCGCCTTGCGTCGGAAGGGCTTCGGGCTGTCCGGGTCGATGAGGTTGATGACGAGGTCGGCCTGCTTGGGATCTTCTGCCTCGGGGAAGCCGGCGCGCACGAGTGCCTCGCGCAGCTCGCCGGCCAGCTCCCGGAGCTCGGGAGTCCGCGCCCGGCCCGCGACGGCGTAGCTCCACGACCTTCCGTTCGACGGCTGCGAGCTCACCGGGCGGCGCTCCGTCTCGTGTCGTCCATCGCGGTCACTCGGGTCACCTCCTAGGCTGGACGGAATACTAGATGCACGCCCGTGAAGCCCGGTCGGCGCGAAGCCCCGGGAGCCGGCGCCTGCCGTCAGCCCGCCGGCCGCCGAAGCCCGCTCCGAGGGGAGGAGGAGCGCGGCTCCGGCGGGAGGCGGTCGGTTCGGGCTCGCGTCCCGAGCCGGCGGGCTCGTGTCAGCCTGAGGCCCGCCAACCTTCCCTTACGGGCCAATCTCAACAACAGCGGCCACGGACCGCCTGATCAAAACGGACCGGTGAGGCGGGACGCGCCTGACCCAGGACGTCTGACCCAGCTGTACTCCTCCTCGGCGATGCGGGGCCTCCCCGAGAGGCAGTCCTTCCACGCAGCCGCTGCTTTCCATGCTGCGGGCGTACGCACGAGGCCCTCCAGGAAGCGGCGCACGTCTGGCCCTTCGAAGACGAAGACCGCCTCCCGGTCGGTGAGGAAGACGCTGTGTGCTTCGAGCGGGGTCGTCTCCACGTCGAAAGGCGCGCCGGTCTGGATGAGCTCTTGCGCCTGTGCGCGGCGCGCCTTCCTGAGGGGGACGACGACGACGACGCGGGGCCGCCGAGACCGGTCGGCAGTGAGGAGCTCCGCGAGCACGTGGCCGATGTCGAAGACCGAGCCCAGGCCTTCGATCTCGCCGATGACGATCGGCGGCCCGGCTCGCTGCTCGAGGATGAGCGAGCGGCGGTTGCCGAGTCGCTCGCCGGCGGCGCGCCCCACGCGAACCTCGGCTAGGTTGGCGTATGGCACCGAGCGGCGCTCGAGTGCCCCGTCGGGCGCCGACCCCTCCAGGATCATCCTCCCGTCGACGAGCTCGAGCTTGCCCGAGCGCAGCGGGCCGCCGCCCTCCCGCCAGACGACCGCGTAGCTCGACTGTCTCACATGCTCGCTCCGGGATCCCTCATCGAGCGACCGTAGGGATACCCGCCGGGGCCGGCATCCGCGATTCCGCGGAGCTCTCTCCGTAGGAATTACCGATTCGCGCGGTCGGCTCGGCCTCCGACGACCGCAGTGTGAATCCCGACTGCGGCTGCCGCGCGCCCGCACCGCGGCTGATGCTCAGCGAGAGTAGGACGGGTCGTACGTCACGACCGTCCCCGAGGTCGTGATCCGCCAGAGGAGCTTGTCCTTCGCGCTCGCGTTGTCAGGGCGGGTCGCCTGGACGAGTCCGCCGGCCACGCCCTCGACGAACGCCTGCGGGAGGATGTCGCAGCGCCAGCCCTCGTGCCAGAGGCCTTTGGGGACGATGCCGGTCGCGGGCTGCGAGTAGTCGATCGCCCCCGGCGTCGACTGGGAGGGGCCGAGCGCGACGGCGCAGTCCGAGGCGAGCGTCTTGTTCGCGATGATCTCGAGGTCGGCCGCGATGCTCTCCCCGAACACGCGGCCGAGCTCGAAGCCGAGCATGGCCGCGCGGGCCTGCGGCGTGTCGAGGATCCCCTCGCCGAAGAGCCGCGTCGCGAGCCCGGTGACGCTCTGCTTCAGGATCTCGAGCTTCTTCGCGTCGCTCGCGTCGCCGGAGAGGACGTCACGGAGCGTGAGGATCTGGTCGACGAGCGCGGGCGCGTCGCGGCCGAAGAGCTTCTGCGAGGCCTTCTTCACCTCCGCGATCAGCCGCTTCTTGAGTTGAGCCCTCGCCTCCTTGCCGAGGTCGCCCTCGAGCTTCGCCTGGACGAGCCGGTAGACGTCGTTGATCACGGGCGCGTACTTCTTGGCCGCGCCCTTGCCGCCGATCCGCTCGATCAGCTCCGTGACGTTCGCCTTCAGGAGCTCCTCCTTCTCGCGGTCGGTCGCGTCGCCGGCAAACACGTCCTTCAGGTCGGAGAGCTTGTCGGCGAGCTCGGCCTTGTCGCCGTGTCCCTTGCTGTCGAGGTAGTCGGAGAGCTTGGCCTTGGCATCGTCGAGGAGACGGCACTTGGCCTGCTCGACGATGTCCCCGGCCTCGTTCGCGGCGGCCGCCGGGCTCCGCTCGGCCTGCTGCAGGAGCTGCTGCAGGTAAGCGACCTCGTCGGCGCTCCCGTCGGCCTGAGCCGCCGCGATCGCCTTCTTGATGTCGGCGATGTAAGCGGCGTTCGTCTCGGGCGCGTGCTGGTCTGCGAGGACGGAGGCCTGCTCGTCGGGCGTCAGCGGCTGCTCGGGGATGGGAGTGGGCGGCCGGCACGGCGCGGAGGCCGCGCCGCCCACGCGGATGGCGTAGACGTCGTACTGGCCGTTGGTGTCGCTCGGGTCGAGGGCGGCGAGGGTGCCGAGGGCGATCGCCTGCCCGTCGCCGGAGAAGGCCCAGCTGTCGACGCTCCCGGCCGGCTGGTTCTTCGGGATGCCGACGATGAGCGCGAGCTTCCCGGTCTGGAGGTCCTTGCGGTAGATCGCGTAGCGGAACTTGGCGGCGCCGGGAACGAGATTCGTGGCCGTGGACGAGAAGGCGACGTAGCGCCCGTCGGTCGACAGCGCGGCGCTGCCCGAGAAGCCGTTCGCAGGCTTCCCGGCGGAGGTCGAGGAGACGAGACGGATCTTCCTCGTCTGGGTGTCGATGACGTAGGCGCTCGGCGGGCCGCCGCCGCTCGCGCTCTTGGCGTAAGCGACGAGCCGGCCGTTTCCGGAGATCGCGATCCGCTGGCCGACGATGTTGTAGTCGAGGTTCGCGTCGGCGTCAGTCAGGCGCTTGACGGCGCCGCCCTTCATGTCCTTGACGAAGATGTCGGAGAAGCCGTTCGTGTCGCCCGGGACGAGGTTCGAGGAGCTCGAGAGGAAGGCGACGTAGCGCCCATCTGCGGAGATCGCGGGCGCGCTCGCGTAGCCGTCCCCGGCCGAGACGACCGAGGGCGCCCCGCCGCTCGTCGCGAGCCGGAGGAGCCGGTTACCCTGCCCTGCCGCCGCCTTGTTCTCGCTGTAGACGATGAACCCACCGTCACCGGAGAGCGCGAGCACGACGTCCTGGGCGGAGTCCAGCTCGGCGATCTTCCGCACGCCGGCTCCGACCGCCAAGACCCCTAGCCGGGAGCCGTACCCGCCGCGCGCGACGACGATGGTGCGCCCGTCCGCGGACACGAACGGCTGGAAGAGCGTGAAGCCATAGCTTCGGTCGTCGGGGAGGCGGGTGATCGTCCCCGCGGCGAGGTCGCGAGCGTAGTACCCCGTGCCCTCCGGGATGTCGTTGGCGATCAGGTCGCCGTCGGCGCGGAAGACGACGACGCGCCCGTCCCCGGAGATCGCCGGAAAGAAGGACGCGAAAGGGGCCTGTGCCCCGGCCGAGTCGAGCGAGGCGCGCCGGGCGGTTCCTGCGAGGGCGACCCCTGCACAGGCGAGCGCGGCAACGGCGGCGGCGAGCAGCTTCCGAGGCATAGAACCCTTCGATCCGACCGGTCCGGCGAATCTATCCTGCGCACCGACCGCCGTCTAGGATCGGGCGATGTTCGTCGGAGTCTCCTGTGGAGGCGAGCTCTGGGGCCTCGAGACCTTCGCGGAGGTGGAGCGCCTCGGCTTCGACGGGCTCTTCACGGGGGAGCACCTTCTTTTCCACCGGCCGGTCTGGGACGCGGTGACGATGTCCACGGCGATGGCGTGCGCGACCGAACGGATCGTGATCGGCCCGGCCGCCGTGATCACGCCGCTTCGCCATCCGACCGTCCTTGCGAAGGAGCTCTGCGGTGTCGACCGCATCTCCGGCGGGCGACTCGTCGTCGCCCTCGGAACGGGCGGCGACAACCCGAAGGAGTTCGCCGCGGCCGGCGTCCCGTTCGAGCGGCGCGGCCGGCGGACGACCGAGGCGCTCGAGATCCTCAGGCTCTACTTCTCCGGCGAGCGCTTCTCCTATCGCGGGGAGCTCTTCGAGCTCGAGGACGTCTGGCTCGACCCGCCGCCCGCCCGGTCGGGCGGGCCGCCGCTCTGGGTCGCCGGCCGGCGCGAGGCGGCGCGGCGGCGGGCGGCGCGGCTCGCGGACGGCTTCCTCCCCTACATGTACACCGCTGAGCGCTGCACCCGCGCCTTCGCGGAGCTCCGGGCCGACGCCGAGGCTGTTGGCCGCGAGCTCCCGCCCGACTTCGCCTGGGGCGCCTATGTCTACCTCGCCGCCGGCGAGGGCCGGGAAGAAGCCCGCCGCCGCGGCGACGAGCACCTCGCCTGGCGCTACGCCGAGCCGCGCTTCCTCGGCGACCTTGCGGGGAAGTACGTCGTCGCCGGCGCTCCGGAGGAGTGCGCGGAAGGGCTCGCCCGCTTCCGGGAGGCGGGGTGCACGCACCTCGTCCTCTACCTCGTCCGCCGCGAGGGCGAGGAGCCGCTCGAGGCCCTGCAGCTCGTCGCGAGAGACGTGCTTGCGATCCTTCGAAGGGCTTGAAGCCGGCGGCGATTCCTGCTTGGCTTGGCGCGTGCGCTCTGCTGCCTCGCGTACCACCGCCGGTATCGCGTTCGCGGCGGCCGTGCTGGCCCTCGCCGCGGCCGCGCCCGGCGCGGGGCCTGCGCCCGTGCCGACGACGTACTCGAGCGGCAACCTCGCCACGGCTATCCCGGACGCTGCGAGCTTTCAGAGCCCGATCACCGTTCCCGATGTCGGCGAGGTCCTCGACGTGAAGGTCGCCGTCAACGCCGGCCACGGTCAAGACGACCAGCTCAACTTCGACCTCGTCCACCCGGACGGTACCGTCGTGCGCCTCGCGCACGACCACGGCGGCAGCGGCAACAACTACGGGAGCGGCTCGGACTGCTCCGGCGGCTTCGCCGAGTTCTCCGACTCGGCCGCGATCGGGATCGACGCAGGCGCGCCGCCGTTCGTCGGCTCCTTCCGCCCGGAGGGCAGTCTCGCCGTCCTCTCGGGCAAGTCCTCGGTCGGCATTTGGAAGCTCGTCATCGCGGACGACACCGCCGGCGTCATCGGCACGCTCTGGTGCTGGAAGCTGACGATCACCTACGCCCTCGCTGATCTCGTGCTCTCGACCACTGCGACCCCCGAGACCGCGAGCGTCGGCGGGCAGCTCGTGTACACCCACGTCGTTAGCAACAACGGCCCCAACGCCAGCCGCTCGACGACGCTCTCCGACAGCCTCCCCGACGGCGCCGCGTTCGTGACGGCCCAGACGACACAGGGAAGCTGCAGCGGCGTGGTGACCGTCGTGTGCACGCTCGGAGCGCTCCCCGCCGGCGCGAGCGCCACTGTCACCATCGCGGTCGAGCCGACGAAGGCCGGGACGCTCACGAACGCGGCGACGGTCGTAGGCACGCCTGACCCGCCTGGAGCGACCGCGAACAACACGACCTCGACCGTGACTACCGTGCTCGGTGAGGCTCCCGGCGCGCGGGGCTGCACGATCACCGGGACGAGCGGGGACGACGTCCTCGCGGGGACAGAGGGCAACGACGTCATCTGCGGTCTCGAGGGCAACGACCGCATCTTCGCCGGAGGCGGGAACGACGTCGTCTACGGCGACAGCGGCGACGACACCGTCTTCGGGGGCCCGGGCGATGACCGCCTCGAGGGCGGCGCGGGCGACGACCGCCTCCACGGGGAGGAAGGCGCCGACATCATCCTGGGCGGCACGGGCGATGACCGCGTCGTCGGAGACGAAGGGAACGACCGGCTCACCGGCGGGGCGGGTCGCGATGTCCTGAGCGGCGGGGACGGGAACGACGTCCTCTTCGCCCGCGATCGCGCGCGGGACGTCGTCAAGGGTGGACCTGGCGTCGACCGCGCGACGATCGATCAGAAGCTCGACATCCGCAGGTCGATCGAGAAGCTCCTGCAGAGCGGCAAGAAGAAGTGAGACGGCCGGAGTAGGCCTAGCCTGGCTCGCGCCTCGCGACCCAGAATCCCGGCAACGTTACCGGCCGGCCCATTGGTTCACTCTTGCGGGCGATGACGGCTGTGGTAGCTCACGGTCGTCGTCAACAGGCCGACTAGGGCCATGCCCGGCCCGACCTCGACA
>JBGPNP010000034.1:0-12984 GCA_041487575.1 Gaiellaceae bacterium
CGAACATCCTCCCGAGCGAAGCGATGGGACAAGCTCCCGCCCAGGGAAATGCGCAGCATTTCCCTGGGAGAGCGCACCTCGCCGACGAGAGCCTCCGGGGCCCGGCCGTCGAGGATCGCCTCGTATGCGCGGCCGAGGCGCTCGCGGTAGTGCTCCACCGTGTAGCCGGACTCGATCCTGGCCCGCGCCCGGCGACCGAGCTCCTCGCCGAGGCCGGCGTTCTCGTAGAGGAGAAGGATCCGCTCCGCGAGCGCCGTCACGTCGCGCGCGGAGACGACGAACCCCTCGATCCCATCCCGCACGACGGAGCCGCTCTCCGGGGTCGTGACGACGGGGAGGCCCGACGCCATCGCCTCGTACGTGACGAGGGCGGACCCCTCCGCGAGCGAGGGGAAGACGAAGAGATCGCTCCGTGAGAACCAGCGGTTGACCTCGAAGCGGGGCACCTTCCCGAGCCAGCGGCACGTCCCCTGGTAGTCGCGGAGGATCTCGCGCCCGTGGGCGTCGGCATCCCCGATGACGACCAGCTCCGCGCCGGGCAGGTCGAGCCTGCGCCACGCCTCGAGGAGATAGCGGACGCCCTTGCGCAGGCCGACGAAGCCCACGAAGAGCGCCCGGAACCGTCCGGAGGTGCGCGCGCCGGGAGCGAACCGGGCGGGGTCGACGCCGAATGGGATCTCGACGATCCGGTCGCGCGGAACCCCGTTCTCGACCAGACACTGCACGACGACGGGCGAGGGCGCGAACAGGAAGTCGGCCAGCTCGCGCTCGGCGCGGATCCGTCCATCGAGGCGGCCCGGCTTGATCGAAGCGCCCTCGGCCAGAAGCGCCGCCTCTGCGTACTCGTGCGCGCACACGACATCGAGGACGGTGGCGGCGCCGACGCTCCGTGCCGCGGCGAGCGTCGCCCGGGCGCCGCCCTCCCACCCTTGGACGAGCGCCGGAGGCGGCTCGAGGCGGCGGAGCCAGCGGGCGATGGAGGCGTCGCAGCGCCGGTTCGCCCACGGCTCGATCCTCTGGCCGCCGGGCCAGCGGCGCAGCGGCCTCGCCAGCAGGGGGTAGACCGGGAACGAGGTGACGCGCGCTGAGTCGATCCCGGGGTGCGAGCGATCGAGGCCCGACCGCATCAGCGATCGGACCAGCGGCAGCGTCGAGCCGAGCTCTACGAGCCGGTGCGCGCGACTCACCGGCTGGAGATAGACGCCCGTGGCAAACGCCTGCAGGAGCCCCCTTTCCTGCGCCGCCAGGACCGCCTCGTAGGCGTTCTGCCGCCCGGGGTGCGCGAGCACCACCGAGCGCGCCCGGGCGGCGCGGCCTCTGGGAGCAGCGAGCGGCTTCTCCCTGACGCTCACGCCGCAGCTCCGGCCGGGCCGGGCGCGACGGCAGGCTCGGGCCGCTCGAGCGCCGGGAGCTTGAACAGGACCCCCGCGAAGAGCCAGAAGTAGACGTTGATCGGATCGAGGTCGATGTACGGAGCCTTGAAGCCGTAGAGCGCGTTCCAGATCAGGAACGCGAGCAGAGACGCAGAGACGGCCCGTAGCCCGGGATCGCGGAGCCGTCTGTGGCTGCGTACGCCCAGGGCGAGGAGGGTGGCGACGAGCGCAAGAACGACCACGAAGCCCGCGACCCCGAGCTCGACGGCGGCCTTGACGTACCAGCTCTCCTGTCCGCGGGCGGCGACGTCCTGCCGTTGCTGCGCGGAGAGCACGTGGCGGCTCCCGTTCGAGTCGATGCCGCTCCCCTGGCCCAGGATCGAGGCCGAGAAGGTCGTGCGGAGGCCGTCCAGGAACACGGAGTGGAACTCGCTCGCCCCCCCAGCGACGGCGTGGCTGACCACGGTCGCCGGGCGCGCGCCGACGACGCTCATCGCGACGACGAGCGCGACGACGGGCGCCGCGAGCCTGACGATCGGCAGGCGGATCGGCCCCCGCTCGAGCACGACGGTGAGGACGACGAGGAGCGGGATGAACACGAAGGCGCCGCGGGCGCCGCTCAAGAAGCCCGCCGTGATCATGAGCAGCCAGACCGCCCCGGCCAGATAGCGCACGGGCCCGCGGGAGGATCCGCGCCACCAGGCGTACGCCACGACCACCATGGAGGCGGTGAACGTGTAGTACTGCGCGATGAACGTGAACGTGCTCGGGACGCGGTAGAGCACCCCGCCGCCGACGTAGCCCGTGGACGCGAAGTTCTGCGTCGCGGGGCCGGCCGCGCTGCCGTAGAGGCTGTAGACGTCCGTCTCTCTGCCGCCCGCGATCAGCGCCGCCTCGACGATCCCGATCACGGCGGGCACCACCGCTGCGAGGCTCATGAGGCCGAGCGCCCTGAACAGGTCCCGGCGATCGCGGACGAAGTGGTAGCCGAGGAAGAGGAGGGGGACGTAGAGCAGCCAGACCTTCATGCCGACCGCTCCGACGAGGCGGTTGGGAAGATCCGGGTTCAGCGCCTGGAGCGTGACGAGCAGGGCGAACATCCCGAGGAGCCGGACGGGCGCGCCCTCGAACGAGGGCGACTTTCGCCTGGCGACGTGGTAGCCGGCGAAGCCGAGGTAGGCCGGCAGCACGAACACGAGGTCCTTGATCAGGACGGGGAGGCCCGTCTTCGGGTACGAGAGGATGACCGGGATGCCCGAGAACGGGATGTAGAGAAGGAGCCCGTAGACGCACCAGCGCCAGCCGCGGGCCGCGACGAGCACGCCGACGCCGACGGCGAGCGCGAGGAGCATGAAGAAGGCGAGGCCCTCGGCGACGGCGAGCGCTGTGACAAGCGAGAGGCCGGCGGCGACGGCGACCCGCAGAAGAGCTGCGGCGTCGAAGATCCGCGGCGCGCGCCTCTGGCCTGCGAGCGTCGTCACGGTCGTGCCCCCTCGAGGCGGGCGAGGAACAGGCCGGCCGGGCTGAGGCCGAGCACGCGGCCGACCCTCGTGGCGAGCCAGCAGGCGCTCACGAGGTACGCGAGCAGGGCCGTGAGGGCGGCGCCGGCGAGCCCGAGCCAGGGGAGCAGCGCCGCCAGGCCGGCGAGCGTGACGACGAGCGCGAGCCCTTCGCCCACCCCGGCTTCGAGCGGCCGTCCGAGGCCCTTGAGGACGCCCTGGAGAACGTGGTTCGTCGTCAGCACGACCGCTGCGACGAGGAGGATCCTGCTGATTCCCGCGGCGCCGGCGAACGTCCCGCCGAACACGAGCCGGATCAGGTACGGCGCGAAGACGACGAGCGGCGCCGACACGGCGGCGGCGCCCACGAGCGTGACGCGGGAGAAGCGCGCGACGGCGATCCGCCGCTCCCTGCCCGCGTCGAGCCGCGCCACTGCCGGCAGCGCGACGAGCGTCACCGACCAGCCGACGAGCGTCGTCGCCGAGGTCAGGGCGAGGGCTACGACGTACAGCCCGAGCTTCGCGGGGGTGAGGAAGAGGGAGATGACGACCGGGCCCAGCCACTCGTTCAGCGTCGCCGCGACGCTGCCGGTGTGGCTCCGTACGCCGAACCCGAGCAGCGTTCGCGCGAGCCTCCCGTCGAACCGGGGCCGGAGCGGGCCGGCGCGGGCGACGAGGGCGGCCGAGACGAGGCCGTTGAGGAGATACGCCCCGAGGTAGGCGAGCGCGGCCGTTCTCACGCTCAGCCGATCGGTCAGGACGAGCGCGACGATCGCCGCCGCCGCCGGCGCGTACGAGAGCAGGCGGAGCACGTTGAGCGCTCGGAAGCGCTGCAGCCCTTGCACGAGCGCGAGCGGGTAGTTCATGAGGAAGAAGAGCGGGACGTAGAGGAGGAACAGGAGGGCCGTCGTCCGGACCTGGCCGTCGTAGCGCCGGAGCGCGAGCGGGACGACCCCCGCTCCTACGCCCACGAGAAGCCCCGTCTGGACGGCGGCGAGCGTTGCCGTCGTCCCGACGAGGCGGCCGAGAGGGGCGGTCGCCCGCGATAGGTGGTACGTCGTCGCTTCCCCGAGGCCGAGGAAGCCGAGCGAGGCGAGCAGCGTCGGCCAGAGAAGGACCGCCGTGAGCTCGCCGCGTCCCTGCGGCCCGAGCGACCGGGCGATCACGACGCCCGTGAGCGCGTTCAGGCCGACGATCGCGATCGACGTCGCGACGCTGAGGGAGATCGGCGCCCGCGCGGCCGGCCCGAGCCGCGCGCCGAGCCGGGCCGCGAGGAGAGGCTGCGCGACCGCCATCAGGGACCAGGCCTTCGCTCGGCGACGACTCCGATCCCGAAGAACGGGTAGCGAAGGAGCCTCGTCACCGGCCGGTCGAGCGCCTGCAGGGGCCGCAGCGGAAGGACGAGCGCCCAGGCGAGCCGTCCGTTCAGCGCTGCGAGGAGCCGCGTGAGGTTCGCCAACTGCTGGGTGACGAGCCCGGCGAACCACTCCTCCGCGACGACCTCGAGCCCGGCGTCGCCGAGCAGCCCCTCGAGCTCGCGGAACGTGTAGCCGTAGCGAACGTGGCCTCCGTCCTCCTCCTCGGACAGGCGCTCGTCGCCGACGAGCGGCCGGTGGCCGCCGCTGGGCGTCGTGAGCATGAGCCGGCCGCCCGGCAAGAGGAGGGCGGAAAGGTCGGCGACGAGCTTCCGGTCGTCCCGGACGTGCTCGATCGTCTCCATGCAGAGGATCTGGTCGAACCGCCCGAGGGCGCCTGCATGGCGGTCGAGCTCGCGGAGGTCGCACTCGAGGAACTCGACGCCTTCGAGGCCGAGGATGGAGGCCCGCTCCCGGGCGGCGCGGTTGCACCGCGCGTCCCACGAGAGGCCGATCGCGTGGTTGCCGCGCCGCGCCGAGTAGAGCGTGAAGGCGCCGGAGCCGCAGCCGGCGTCGAGCGTTCGCAGCGGGCCGCCGCGGACATGGCGCCGGAGCCAGCGCCAGCGGTCGAGCATCGTCGGGTCGCCGTGGAGGACGGTCGCGGGCCAGCCCAGCAGCCGTACGAGCGCGTTCCTCACAACGTCCTTCCCCCGGCGGCCGCGACCGCCGCGGCCCTCTCGTCTCCCTCGTCGAGCTCCCAGAGGTCCGCGAGCGCCCCGTCGCCGGCGTCCTCCCCGCCGCGGCCGAGCGCGACGACGCGGATCGAGGGGGGCAGCTCCGGCTCGGGCCCGAGGGCGCGCCAGCAGTCGAGGACGACCGCCCCCTGGGCGCAGCGGCCGAGCGCCTGCTGCGCGGCCGTCGCGAGCTCCGCGCTCGCGAGCACGACGACCTCGGCGTCCGCGAGGCACTCCTCGAGCGAGGGCGCGAGCTCGCAACCGCTGGTCGCCGGCGCCGCCCGAACGAGCGGGTCGAAGCACCTGACGTGTGCCCCCTCGGCGGCCAGGGCCCGCGCGATGTCGAGCGCCTGCGACTCCTCGACGACGTTCGTCCCGGGCTTGTACGCGAGCCCGAGCAGAGCAACGCGGGCGCCCGGCCGGACGAAGGGCCGTAGGCGCTCGACCACCCGCGCCGGGATCGCGGCGTTGGAGCGGTGAGTGGCGCGCGCGATCGGCGCCTCGACGCCGAGGGCGCTCGCGAGGAAGCCGAAGGCCGCGTTGTCGCGCGGGAAGCAGGGGCCGCCGAACCCGAGCCCGCCCCGCAGGTAGGCCGACCCGATCCGCCGGTCAAGCCCGAGCGCGGTGGTCACCGCGTCCACGTCGCCTCCGGGAATCCGCTCGCAGAGCGCGGCGAGCGTGTTTGCGAACGCGATCTTCGTGGTCACGAAGGCGTTCAGCGCGATCTTGGCGAGCTCCGCGTTCTCCAGGCCCATGCGGCGGCAGGGGGCTCCGTTCTCCACGAGCTCCGCGTAGCAGGCCTCGAGGCGCTGCCCGGCGCGCTCGTCGTGCTCGCCGATGAGGACGAAGTCAGGGTTGAGGAAGTCGGCGGCGACGCTGCCGAGCGCGACGAACTCGGGGCTGTAGCAGAGGCCGAAGTCCTCGCCGCAACGCTTTCCGGACGCGCGCTCGAGGACGGGCACGAGGACGTGTCGGGTCGCGCCGGGGAGCACCGTGCTCGTCAGCGCGACGAGGTGATAGGCGTCCTTCTCGGCCAGCGCGCGGCCGGTCTCTCCGAAGGCTCGCGCGACCTGCTCGAGCGAGTAGCCGCCGTGCGGCTCGCTCGGCGTCGGCACGACGACGAAGGTGACGTCGGAGGCGAGGACGGCTTCCCGCGTCGAGAGCGTCGCGCGCAGGCGCTGCCTGTTGCCCGCGACCAGCTCCTCGAGCCCCGGCTCGACGACAGGGGCGTGTCCCGAGTCGAGCAGCCCGACCGCGCGCGGGTCGAGGTCGGCGCCGACGACCTCGAAGCCGCGGGCGGCGATCGCAGCCGCCATGCAGGAGCCGAGCTTCCCGAGGCCGATGACCGAGTACCGTGTGGCGACCGCTCTCATGCCCTCGCCAGGGCCAGGGCGGGCACGGAGACCGACTTCGCCACTTGCTCTTCGATCCAGGCGTAGGTGTTGGCGAGCCCGACCTCGAGCGGGATCTCGGGCTCCCAGCCCAGCACCCGCCGCAGGCGCTCATTGTCCGAGTTGCGGCCGCGCACGCCCTCGGGGCCCTCGACGTGCACCTTCTCGATCTCGACGCCCGCTATGGAGGCGATCAGGTCGGCCAGCTCGTTGATCGAGATCATGCGGTCCTGGCCGATGTTGAGCGGCTCGTGGTAGTCCGAGCGCATGAGCCGGAAGAGGCCGGCGACGCAGTCGTCCACGTAGCAGAAGGAGCGCGTCTGCTCGCCGTCGCCCCAGATCTCGACCTGCGGGTTGCCTGTCAGCTTGGCGACGGCGATCTTGCGGGAGAGGGCGGCGGGCGCCTTCTCCCGGCCCCCCTCCCAGGTGCCGAGGGGCCCGAAGATGTTGTGGAAGCGGGCGATCCGGGTCTCGATGCCGCGCTCCTCCCGGTAGTGGAGGCAGAGCTGCTCGGCGATGAGCTTCTCCCAGCCGTACGCGTCCTGCGGCTGCGCGGGGTAGGCGTCCTCCTCCTTGAGCGGCGCGACGTACGGCGAGATCTGCAGGTACTCGGGGTAGACGCAGGCCGAGGAGGCGTAGAGGAACCGTCGCGCGCGCCCCGCGACCGCCGCCTCGAGCACGTTCAAGTCGATCAGCGCGTTGTTGCGCAGGATCGTCGCATGATTCGCCGAGATGTAGCCCATGCCGCCCATGTCGGCCGCCAGGTGGTAGACCTCCTGGATCCGGCAGGTCGCCGCGAGGCAGCTCCACGCGGAGCGGAGGTCGATCTGGAGGAACTCGTCGGCGGCGCTCGGCTCGTACGCCGGGAGCTTCACGTCGACGCCCCGCACCCAGTAGCCCTGCTGCTTGAGGAAGGAGACGAGGTGGTGGCCGATGAAGCCGCCCGCCCCCGTGACCAGGACGCGCCCGGCGCTGCTCATCGATGTCCTCCTTTCGCGGCCGCCTGCCGTCCATGTGCGGCTGCGGCGTCGATGAATCGTGTGATGCCGTCGAGCGACACGCTCTCGTTCAGGTACCTCTCTGCGTAGGCGCGGCCGGCGGCTCCGAGCGCGGCCGCCGCCGGCCGCCTCGACCTCGCGGGCCGTCTCGTCCTCGCGCGCGACCGATGCGACGACGGGGACGCCCGCGGCGAAGTAGGAGGCGAGCTTGGCCGGCATCGACATGCTGCACACGGAACCGCGCTGGCAGAGGACAAGGACGTCCGCCGCGGCGAGCACGGCCGGGAGCTCCTCGGACGGTGCGAGCGGCAGGAAGTCGACGGTGTCCAGGGCGAGCGTCCGCGCCCGCTCCACGAGGCCCGGGCGCTGGTTTCCGTCCCCCTGGAGCACGAAGCGAACGCCGGAGGCCCCCCGGGCGAGCGCGGCCGCGTCGACCAAGGTCTCGAGTCCCTGCTTGGCGCCCATGCTGCCGCTGTGGAGCACGACGAGCTCGCCGCGCCCCCAGCCCAGCCTGGCCCGGACGGACTCCCGACTCTCGAGGACAGGCCCGAGCCTCGCCGGGTTGCGAACGCGGTGGATGCGGGCCGGGCTGACGCCGCCCGCGACGAAGTAGTCGCGGAAGCTCTCGGCCACGATCGCGATCTGGCCGGCACGCCGCGCGAGCCAGGCCTCCGCCGCGCCGACGGGGCCGGCGACGCGCCTGGCCCCGGGGAAGCCGCTGAGCGCGGCCGCCCGCCCGACGACGTCCTGGAAGAGGAGCGCGCAGGGCACGCCGTGCCGAGCCGCGGCCGCGACGGCGAGGGCTGCGCCGCCGAGGCTCGGCACCACTCCGAGGACGAGATCGTGGGCGCGCGCCCGGGCGAGCGCCGGCGCTGCCGAGACGAGCCAGCTCGCCTCGTAGACGCCGCGGCGGAAGGTCGTGGGCGTGCGCGGGATGTAGTGGCGGTGCCGGAAGACGGAGACGCCGTGCTCTTCGGAGCGGCGCGGGGCGGGCCCGCGCCGCCAGGCCGGGTAGTGGGGGACGCCCGTCACGACCGTGACGTCCCACCCGTGAGACGTGAGCGCTCTCGAGAGCCATGCCGTGTTGAGGGCGGTGCCGGTCGGCTCGGGGGGGTAGTTGATGCCGAAGACGAGCAGCCGCCTGCGGCCGGCCGCGGGGGCGAGCCTCGGGGCGCGCGCCCGCTCAGAAGAGGCTTCGAGCAGGGCGCTAATAAGCCCCTCCCTGCCCGCGGAGCATGACGGGGATCGTCCTCAGGAGGAGGCGGACGTCGGCCCAGATCGACCAGGTCGTCACGTAGAGGTAGTCGAGCTTCACCATCTCGTCGAACGGGATCTGGCTTCGCCCGAGCACCTGCCAGAGGCCGCTCATGCCGGGCTTGAGGTCGAGGCGTCGCCGCTGCCACCTGTCCACGTAGCGGTCCTCGTCGAGGATCAGCGGCCGCGGGCCGACGAGGGCCATGTCCCCCTGGAGGACGTTCAAGAGCTGGGGCAGCTCGTCCAGGGAGCGGCTGCGGAGGAAGCGGCCGACCCGGGTGACCCGGGGATCGTCTGGAATCTTGAACATCCGCTCGTCGCCGCCCGCGAGCGCGTGGACGTTCAGGTGGGCGAACGCGGCCTTGCGCTCGTCTGCGCCGGCCACCATCGTCCGGAACTTGTAGATCCGGAAGGTGCGCCCGCCGCTGCCCATGCGCACCTGCCGGAAGAAGACCGGCCCCGGCGTCTCGAGTCTGATGAGGATCGCGGCGGCGACGAGCACCGGCGCGAGCAACACGAGGGCGAGAGCGCCCAGCACGACGTCCATTCCCCGCTTGAGAAGGTGCGACGACCGCGACAGATCCGAGGGCGGGAGCCCGAGGAGCGGAAGGCCCTCGGCGGTGTGGATGCCGATCCCCGGGCTGATCAGCTCGAACAGCCGCGGCACGACGTCGACCTGGACGCCAAGCTTGTTCAGCGAGCGGGCAAGATCGAGGGTCTCCCCGTGAGGAGAGGAGGGGAACGCGATGACCACCCGGGCGACGTCGAAGCGGGCGACGATCCCGGGCAGGTCCTCGAGCGAGCCCAGCACCGGCAGGCCGTCCGTATCGCCCGCCGCATCGTGCGCGACCCGATCGACGAAGCCCACTGGGTTGATCCCGTACTCCGGGTGCCGGCGGAACTTCCGCGCCACGAGCCGGCCGACGTCCCCTGCGCCGACGATGACCGTGTCCTGGACGTAGGAGGGTCTGCGCCGGCAGAAGGCGCGAGCAGCCGCCCGCCCGAGCGTGACGAGGACGACCGCGAGCGCCCAGAAGGCTGCGAGCTTCCCGAGTTGCGGATCGGCGAGCCCCGTGAGGCGGGCGCTCAGGAAGATGGCCCAGGCGCCGACCGTCACGAGGTGGAACACCGGGACGAGGTCGTCGGGCGTGGAGTAATCGGTCCGCTCCTCGTCGCGGTGGTAGAGGCCGTAGACCTTCGCCAGCACGACCCAGACGGGGATCGTCACGCAGAAGAGCAGGAGCTCGAGCCTCGGGTCGACCTGGTCGAGGGCCGAGCCCGAGCTTCCGAAGAGGAGCTCCGCGGCCACGAGCGCGCACGTGAGCCCGAGCACGTCCGCGAGCAGCAGCATCCGGCGGACGAGCCAGCCGCGGCCCTTCACACGCCCCGGCTGCCGCGGGCGCAGGGCCGAGGCCGGAGGCGGCCCGTCCTGCGCGAGCGTTCTCCTGTCCGGAGCGACGAGCCGTGCCGCACGGCTCCGCTCCTCGGTCGCGCTCATCCCAGCCTGTCTGCAGTGCCGCGGGCAGGTTCTCGACGGTAGGCCCGGGAGTACCCGTACCCATACCCGTACCCGTACCCGTAGCCCTCTTCGACCTGGGCCTCGGTCAGGACGAACCCGAGCTTCTCGCACGGG
Organism: Gaiellaceae bacterium; assembly: GCA_041487575.1. GTDB lineage: Bacteria > Actinomycetota > Thermoleophilia > Gaiellales > Gaiellaceae > JBGPNP01. The sequence continues at coordinate 10,238 of JBGPNP010000034.1, forward strand.
CACGTTGCGAGGACCCGCTGCACCTCGTGCAGGAGCGGGCGGCGGATGACGTTGAGCCGCGCGACGACGAAGAGCGCGTCCACCCGGCCACTGAGGGCGATCGCGTCGCCTACGTGTAGGAGCGGGGGGGAGTCGATGAGCACGAGGTCCGCCCGCCCGCGGAGGCGGGTGAGGATGTCGGCCAGGGCTCGCGTGCCGACGAACTCGCCGGGATCGGGCGGAGTCGGCCCGGAGGCGAGGACCTCGAGCACGCCCTCGAGGTCGCGCCGGCCGTTGCCGTGGGCGTGCGGGACGGCGTCCTCGTCGGCCTCCACGATCGCCACCTGCGCGATCGCGTCCTCGAGATCGACGCGACCGAGGGCGACGTCGGTGACCCCGGGCCTGTCGCCGAGCTCGAAGAATCGATCGAGGAAGGGCCGGCGAAGATCGAGGTCGACGAGGACGACCCGGCGGCCCGCGCGCGCGAGGGCGACGGCGAGGTTGGCGACCGTGGTCGACTTCCCTTCCTGCTCGGTGGCGCTCGTCACCATGACTGTGCGCGCGCCTCGCTCGAGGTTGACGAAGTCGAGGTTCGTCCGCAGCATGCGGAAGGCTTCGGCCTCGTGGCTCGCCGGCTCGGCCAGCATGACGAGCCGGTTGCGGCTCCGAAGGCGGCGCGGCGGCTCCGGCAGGCGGGCAAGGAGGGGAAGGCCGAGGAGCCTGCCGATCTCCTCTCCCGACCGCACGCGCGTGTCGAGCGCTTCCCAGAGGAGCGCGAGACCGATCCCGAGCACGATCCCGAGCACGAATCCGAGGAGTCCGTTTCGGACCGGTCGCGGCTGCACCTGGATGGCCTGGTCGGCCGGCCGGACGAGGAACGCGTTCGAGGTCTGCAGCGCCTCGATCGTCCGCAGCTGCTGGTCCTTCTCGATCAGCGTCGCGTAGAGCGGCGAGCTCCGATCGCCTGCGCCCTCGAGCTGGCGGATGCGGTCCTCCACCTCGGTGCGGGCGCGCTCGAGCGCGGCCGTGTCGAGCTGACGCCTGTAGAGGGTGAACTGCCGCGCGTACTCCGTTGCGAGGCGGACGGCGAGCGGGCCGACCGGGTCGTTGACTGTGAACTCGAGCAGGTCGGTGTCCTTGCTCGCCGAGACCCCGGATGCCCCGAGAAAGTCCTGGGCGCTGCGATCCGCCACCCTGGTGGCAGCGAGCACTCGCTCCGCGACGGCCGGAACGCGGGCGAGCCGAGCCTGCGTCTCCGCGAAGCGGGCCGCGTCCTCGGACGCGAGCACGTCCGGCGTCCCGGTCAGGCTTGCCGCCAGGTTCTGGCGGGCGAGCAGCACCTCGGCTGTCGCCTCGTACCGGGGCTGCTGCAGGAACGAGAGGAGGACGGCTGCGACCGGAACGAGAACCGCGGCCAGAATGAGCACCCAGCTCCGGCGCCGCAGAGCGCGCAGATAGTCTCGCAACGACGGGGCCTCGTGCCGACCCGCTTCAGGCAACGGACGAGGCCATGAGCGGCGTCTCGATGCACTCGTCGAGGCCCGCACCCGTCGCCTCGATCCGGAGGCGCGCGAGGACGTCGTGGTTGTCGCCGGCAACGAGGATGCGCTCGTCCACGGGCGGAGGATCGCACCGGTCTGCCCGAGATCGTGTCAGCCGTTTGGGCCTCTTTCTTACGACGGTCGGGTGCCCCCGCTCGAGATTCCGCCTCAGAAGAGAGGATCCGCTGTACCCTGCGTGCGCTCCTTCGTCCCCTCGACGATGATCGACCTCCACGCGCACCTCCTGCCAGGCGTCGACGACGGAGCGTCAACATGGGAGGAGAGCCTCGCGATCGCGCGCGCCGCGGCGGAGGACGGCATCGCGCTCGTTGCGGCGACCCCTCACGTACGGGACGACTACCCCACCGCTGCCGGGACGATGGAGGGCCTAGTGGCTCGCCTGCGCCTCGAGCTGGAGCGGCACCAGGTCCCGCTGCAGGTGCGGCCGGGCGGGGAAGTCGCGCTCGACCGGCTCGGCGCGCTCTCGGCGGGCGAGCTGCGCCGGTTCGGGCTGGGAGGGAACTCGCGGTATCTCCTCGTCGAGTTCCCGTACTACGGATGGCCGCTCGCACTCGACCGCGACATCCAAGCCTTGCTCGCGCTGGGGATCACCCCCGTGCTCGCGCACCCCGAGAGGAACGCGGACGTTCAGCACGCTCCGGAGCGGCTGCGGCCCGCCGTCGAAGCCGGAGCGCTGGTGCAGCTGACCGCGGCTTCGTTCGGGGCCCAGCTGGGCGCCCGCTGCCGGCAGACGGCGCTGGACCTGCTCGAGCGCGGGCTCGCCCACATCCTCGCGAGCGATGCGCACGCGCCGGAGGCAAGAGGGATCAGCCTGTCCGCGGCCGCGGCTGCGGTCGAAGACGAGGCGCTCGCGGAGTGGCTGACGCGCGGCGTGCCCGGTGCGATCGTCAAAGGAGAGCCGCTGCCCAGGCGGCCCTCACGGACGGGCTCCGGTGGCCGGTCGCGGCTCCGTCGCCGCCGCTGGCGCGCCGGCTAGGCCCCCGTAGCCCGGACTCGACGCCGTTTGGCGTCAACCGTGGCGAGCTTCGCCCGACTGCCGGCGAGTTTCACGCCAGCGACTGCAGGAATCGCGTCGGATTCGTCGTATGCTCATGTCCGCAGGCCCCACCGCGAGAGTCCGGCACCGAGACGAAAGGAAGACGTTCGCAAATGGACAAGCTCTCCAAGCTGACGCCCGGCGCGATGCTCACGCTCGGCGGACTCGTC
>JBGPNP010000035.1:0-12936 GCA_041487575.1 Gaiellaceae bacterium
AGCAACGCTGCCGCCGCGACGACGCCCCAGTCCGTGCCGCCGTCCGGCTTGCCGGCGCAGACGAGGCGGCCGACCGGCTCCCCGGCCGCATCGGAGATCGCCCGCACGACGCCGGCCAGGCGGCCGCTCGCGGCAAGGACGCCGCTCTCCATGTCCACGGCGACGGCGCCGCTTCGCTCGGCGAGGGCGCTCCGGGCCGCCGGATCGTTCGCGACGCCGTCTGCGGCGCAGATCACCACGGGCTCGGCTCCGGCGACCGGCAGCGGCGGGCCCTCCCAGAGAACTCGCCCGCCCGGATCCACGACCCGATAGGCGGTGAGCAGGGTCCCTGGCTCGAGACCGGGGACGAGTGCCCCCGCGAAGCCGAAGCTCACGAGCGGCCCCTCCGGCAGCGACAGGCCGGCGCCACGCCCGACGAGCGCCGCGCGCGCCCCGCCCTTGCGAGCAGCCTTCTCCTCGACCTCGAGCGCGCAGGCGAGCGTCAGCGGAGCGTCCACGCGAGGCTCCGGACGGTCTCCTTGACGCTCTGCGTCGTGGCGACCGTCGCAGCCGGCTCGAAGCCCGAGTGGATGCCGCAGTGCTCGCAGCGGTGGTCGTTGCCGGGGCCGTAGCGCTCCCACTCCATCCCGTCCATCAGCGCCTGGTACGAGGGGAAGATCCCGTCGGTGAGGAGGTAGCACGGACCCTTCCAACCGTACGGATTCCGCGTCACAGAGCCCCACGGCGCGCACGGGAGCTTGCGGTCGCCGGTCAGGAAGTCCTGATACACGGGGCTCGCAAGCCACCTGTAGCCGTTCTTGCGCACGGCGGTGCGGATCTGACGGAACTTCTCCTCGTGCTCGGCCCTCGTCATCGTCAGGTTCGGGTCGATCTGGGAGTACTGGTAGCCCGGCGCGACGAGCATCCCGTCGATGCCGACCTCGTTCGTGAGGAACTCCATCATCTGGATGACGTCGGAGACCTGCGTCTCCTTGAACGTCGTCGTGTTCGTCGTCACCCGGAAGCCGGCGGCGCGCGCTTCCTTGATCGCCGCGACCGCGACCTCCCAGAGGCCCGGGTAGTCGCAGATGTAGTCGTGGATCTCGCGCATGCCGTCGAGGTGCACGACGAACGTGAGGCGAGGGTTCGGGGTGAACTTGTCGAGCAGCTCCGACAGGCGCAGTGCGTTCGTGCAGAGCTGAATGTTCCGCTTCATCTCGAGGAACCCGGCCACGACCTCCTCGATCCCCTTGAAGATCAGGGGCTCGCCGCCGCAGATCGAGATCACCGGCGCGGGGCACTGGACGGCTGTGTCGAGGCACTCCTCCACCGTCAGGCGCGCCTTGTTCGACTCGTACTCGCGGATCTTCCCGCAGCCGATGCAGGCGATGTTGCAGCCCAGGGTGGGCTCCAGCATGATCACGAGCGGGTAGCGCTCGCTCTTCTTCTGCGACGCGACGTAGCGGCCGATCTGCACCGTGCTCCGTAGCGGGAACTTCATGCTCCTCCCTTCCCGTTCGTGATCGAGCTCAACGCCTCACTGACCGCCCGCGCGAGCGCAGGCCCCACCGGCCCAGGCCGATAGCCGAGCCGATTTTCCGCTTTTTCGGACGAGAAGTACATAGGCAGGCGCGCCAGGCGCACCTCGTTCGAGTTCGCCAGCCTCATCCTCGCCGCCGCCACAGCTACACGATACGGGACGCGGACGCTGGGCCGCCGTCTGCCGGCGAGGTCTGCGATGGCGGCGAAGATCTCCTGGAGCGGCAGGTTGACGCCGCCGAGGATGTAGCGCTCCCCGGGCGTGCCTCGCTCGAGCGCGAGCGCGTGACCGCGCGCGACGTCGCGGACGTCGACAACGTTCAGGCCGGTCGACCCCAGGTAGCCGCGGATCCTGCCGCTCGCGACGTCCGCGATCATGCGACCGGTGGGCGTCGGCCGGCGGTCGCCCTCACCGACCGGCGTCGTCGGGTTGACGACGATCGCCCCGGCCGCGAGCGCCAGCCGCTCGGCGGCGAGCTTCGTCCGTTTGTACGGAACGCCGAGCTCCCAGACAGGCGGCTCGTCGGTCTCCGTGGCCGGACGGCCGAAGACGGGCCCGCACGTGCCCGCGGTGCTCGTGTGCACAATCCTCTCGATGCCCATCGCCCTCGCAGCCTCGAGGACGTTTCGCGTCCCGACGACGTTCACGAGCTCGTGCTCCTCGTCCGGCGCCCGGTAGCTGTACAGCGCCGCGACGTGGACGAGAGCTTCACAGCCCTCCATCGCCCGTTCCAGCCGCTCGGGGTCGAGCAGGTCGACCCGTTCGTCGTAGACCTCGTGGCCCCGCTCGCCGAGCTCCCGAGCGACGTGCGAGCCGATGAAGCCGGTTGCGCCGGTGATGTAGACCCTCACGCGAGAGCCCTCCTGAGCCGCCCGAGCGCGAGGAGCGGCCAGACGATCCGGTAGAGGTGGTACCGGATGAGGAAGTCGCGTGGAAAGCCCGTGCCCGTGAAGTGCTCCTCGTCCCAGTCACCGTCCGGGCGCTGGCTCTCGCAGAGCCACGCGGCCGCGCGGGCGGCCGCGGGCGAGCGTGCCTCCTCGCCGGCGACGAGCCCGAGCAGGCCCCAAGCGGTCTGGGACGGCGTCGAGACACCCCGGCCGCGCCACGCGAGACCCTCCTCGCCACTGTTGTACGAGCGGCAATCCTCGCCGAAGCCGCCATCCTCGTTCTGGTGATCGAGGAGCCAGGCGACCGCGCGGCGCACGACGGCGTGGTCGCGGGCGAGCCCCGCGGCGGCGAGCGCCGGAAGCGCGGCTCCGGTGCCGTAGACGTAGTTGACGCCCCAGCGGCCCCACCACGCCCCGTCCTCGTCCTGCTCGCGGAGCAGGTACTCGACGCCGCGGCGCACGTTCTCCTCGTAGCCGGGCTTGCGCGCCAGGAGCTCGACGACGTGAGCCGTCACGTCGGCGCTCGGCGGGTCGATAACAGCGCCGAAGTCGCAGAACGGAAGCGAGTAGAGCCATTCGGCGTCGTTCTCGACGTCGAAGGCGCCCCAGCCGCCGTTCGAGCACTGCATTCCGGCAAGCCAGCGGCAGGCGCGGTCGACGGCGTCACGACCGACGCCGAGCTCGTCGAGCGCGAGGCCGATGACGGCGGTGTCGTCGATGTCAGCGTAGTTGTCGTTGTCGTACTCGAAAGCCCAGCCGCCGGGCGTAACGCCGGGGCACCGGATCGCCCAGTCTCCGCGCGTGCGCACCTCTTCGGCCAGGATCCGCTCGACGCCGCGCCCGACCTCGGGCACGTCCGGCGTGAGGCCGCAGGCCTCGAGGCCGAGGAGCGCGAGGCCGCCGTCCCAGACTGGGGACTGGCAGGCCTCGGGTCGCAGGCGGTCACCGTCCTCGACCATGAACCGCTTCCAGCCGTCGAGACCGCGGCGGACGTACGGCGAGTCGGGACCGTGGCCACGGCAGACGAGAGCGATGATCGACCAGACCCACGGCGGCTGGATGCCGCCCCACGACCCGTCGAGCTCCTGGCGGTCGATCACCCACCGCTCCATGAGCGCGAGGGCCCGCTCGCGGCCTGGCTGGAAGCTCTGGCCCATGTAGCGGGAGAGCGCCCCGTTGCCGACGCCCCACAGCCGGTCCGAGAGCTTCGTGGAGGGCGGGCGGGGGCCCAGGTCGAGCTCGTGGATCGCCCGCTCGCGCGGGATCCGGCGTACCGGCCGGTAGTGCATCACGATCGAGAGCGCGGCGACAGTCTGGCGGGCCCAGCAGGCAAACGTGTAGAGAGAGACGGGCGCCCAGGGCGGCAGATAGACGAGCTCCACCGGGAGCTGCGCGACCTCCTCCCAGGGCCAGACTCCGAGGAGGGCCATCCACATGCGCGTGAACTGGCGCGCGCCGCCGATGCCGCCGCGCTCCTCGCAGAAGCGGCGGGCCGCGGCGAGCCGCGGGTCGCTCTGCGAGAAGCCGGCAAGGCGCAGAGCCGCGTAGGACTCGAGCGTCGCCGGGAGGTCGGGCTCGCCGCCGTGATAGATCGACCAGAGCCCATCCGGCCGCTGGCGCGCGAGGAGCTCGTCCACGATGCCCCAGGTGAGGTTCTCGTCCCGCGTTCGCATGAACTCGTGGAAGAGGAGGTGCTGAGCGGTTATGGTCACGTTCGACTCGAGCTCGCCGACCCACCAGCCGCCGGGGCGCTGCAGCTCGAGCAGGCGGTTGACGCCGAGTTCGACCGCGCGGTCGAGCTGGGAGCCGACGGCGATGCTCACGCCATCCTCCTGCGACCGGGGCAAGACCGTAGATCGCGGCGCGCGAACTTGTCGCATCTCGTGGTGAAATCGACACGTCCCGCGCGCCACCCGCGAGGGTTTCGGCGATAGGCTGGAGCCGGGTCAGAGGGTGGCCCAGCTCCCCACCCTGGGTGGGGGACTGCCCTCGGTGCCGGACGGGTAGGCCGCATGGCTCGCGAGCTTCTCACGCCGGCACCCTGTCTGGCTCCCGCACCATGAGGAAGCGTGCGGCTGCTCTGCCGCTCCGGATCGCTCCCTCCATCGTCGCCGGCCAGCCGGTCGCCGTCCACGCTCCGGCGCGGGCGACGTTCGCGCGGCTGGTGGCGACGCCCTGCCGGGCCCCCGCCGTGCCGGGCCTCCCGGCAAAAGTCGCCGCCGGCTCCCTGCTCACCCTCGACCAGAGGAGCTGCGCCGGCCCGAGTCGCTCAGTGAGCTCGCGCCGCATCAGCTCGACGAGCTCGCGCCCCCCCGTTGCCGCGAGGTTAGGCGCGCCGCTCGAGACGACTGTCAGGTACTGCCCGCGCTCGGGCTCGTTCCCGGTGAGGCGACCGCGGTCGAAGACCCAGTGCGCGTCGCTGCCGAGGAGCGCGGCGAGGGGCGGCCCCATGATCTTCCGGTCGAAGAGGAGGTGTACGCTCACGATCGGTGAGTCCTCGAGCCGCGGCGCCGGCTCTCCGAGCAGGGAGGCGCTCTCCGCAGGCGGCACCGCCAGGACGAAAACGTCTCCCGCGACCCGCTCCCCGCCCGCGAGCACGGCCGCTTCCCCGTCGAGCGCCTCGACGCGTGCTCGCAGCTCCACCCGTGCGCCCGTGGCTTCGAGCGCCCGACCGGCCGCGCCGCCGTGCATCTCGCCCAGGGGCCTGACCGGCAGGAGAAGGTCGCTCGCTCCCCGCCCGGAGAGGAGCGCCGTCCGCACGGTGAAGACCCCGAGGGCCGCGCTCACCTCTTCGCTCTGCAAGTTGAGCGCCGGACGCATGAAGACATCCCAGAAGCGGTCGATCGCCGCCTGCGACTGTCCGAGCCGCCGGAGGAGGCCGGCAAAGGTTTCGCCGTCGTGCAGCGCCGGGTCGAGCTTCCCAAGCCGCCGCGCAACGCGGGCAACTGCGAGCCGGTCGCGGAATGAGATGTGCCCGTAACAGAGGAGCGCCAGCGATCCCTCGCCGAGCACGGCCACCTTGCCGTCCTGTGCGATCACAGGTAGCGCGAGACGCTCGCGTCGCACCGCGGCCGCCTGCCCGATCCGCTCGAGGAACGAGAGGTAGGCCGTGCAGCAGCCGAGGGCGACGTGCTGGCCGTTGTCGGGCGGCGGGGACGGGTCGCCCTCACGCTCGGGAAGCGTCTGCACCGCGCCTCCGAGAGTCGGGCGAGCCTCGAGCAATGTCACCTCGTGCCCGGCGTCGGCAAGCTCGAGCCCAGCCGAAAGGCCGGCGAGCCCCCCGCCGATGACGACCGCCTTCACGCCCCGGATCCCGTGTCCGCGGCGGAGAGCCTGGGGGAAACGCATGTGTCGCCCGTGCAGCATCCCACCCGAGCGAAGCGACGGGTCAAACGCTTCCTCGCGGAAAATGCGGAGCATTTTCCGCGGTTGTTCACAGCGCCTTCACCGCCCGCACCTTGCCGAGCGCCGACAGCCGCGGACGCTTGCTGAACACGTCGAAGCCCCGGCCGCGCATCTGGACGAGGAGGCCCCGGTAGATCCCCGCGAAGGCGCGCACGCAGAGCGCGCTCCGCGGGTCGAGGAGCGGCAGAAGCCTGAGTCCCTCGGCGAGGAGCCCTTCCGCCCGCTCTGCCTGGAGCTCCATGAGCCCGCGCCAGCCCGGCCCCATGCGCGCATCGGCGACGTCGCCCTCGGTCACGCCGAAGCAGGCGAGCTCGTCCTGCGGGAGGTAGACCCGGCCGAGCTGCCAGTCTTCGGGGACGTCGCGCATGATGTTGATCTGCTGCAGCGCGAGCCCGACTGCGACCGCGTAGCCGGCGGCGGCCTCCGGATCGCTCGGCCCGTAGACCGCGGTGCAGGCGAGCCCGACCGCTCCGGCGACGCAGCGGCAGTACTCGCGCAGCGCCTCCCAGGACGGGTAGCGCGTCTGCTCGATGTCCATGAGGCCGCCCGCGACGAGGTCGCGCAAGGCCTGCTTCGGGATCGGGTAGCGCACCATCGCGTCGCCGAGCGCGACGAGGACGGCGTCGCCGTCGGGCGAGTGCGGGAGCGTCTCGAGAGACGCGAGGCAGGCCTCGAGCCGGGTACGGCGCTCCTCGGGCGGCAGCGAGCCGTCGTCGGCGATGTCGTCGACCCGCCGCGCGAACGCGTAAAGCGCCGCGACCGCCTGCCGCTTCGGACGGGGGAGCACCATGATCCCCCAGGCGAAGTTGCGCGCCTCGCGGCGCGTGATGCCGAGCGCGTCTGCGTACGCCTCGTGCACCCTCACCGCAGAAGCTCCGCGATCGTCAGCCGCAGGAACGTCCAGCGCGTCGGCGCCGGCCGGCCGGAGAAGACGTCCCAGCCGGCCCGCTCGAGCGCGCCGAGCGCCGCGAGGCCACCCCGGGCGAAGAGCGCGACCGACTTGCCAACGCGCCCGGCGAGCGCCCGCCCCAGCGGAAGGCCGCTCCCGAGTAGCCTGGCCGCGCGCTCCGACTCGAAGCGCATGAGCGCGGCGAACCGCTCCGGGACGAGCGGCCCCGCAAGCTCCTCCTCCGCGACCCCGAAACGCCTCAGATCCTCCTGCGGCAGGTAGACGCGGCCGAGCGCAAGGTCGCGCGGGGGGTCCTGGAGGAAGTTCACGAGCTGGAGCCCCGTACACACGTCGTCAGACCACGCCACGAGCCGGGCGTCTCCGGCCCGGCCGTAGATCCCGAGCACGAGCCGCCCGACCGGCGTCGCCGAGTACGTGCAGTAGTCGACGACCTCCGCCCACGTGGCGTAGCGCGACTTCTCCTGGTCGAGCCGGTTCGCCTGGATCAGGCGCCAGAAAGGCTCACGCTCGAGCCCGCACGCCTCCCGCGTGGCGTGCACCCGCCGCATGATCTCGGTCCGTGGCAGCTCGTCGAGCTCGCGCTCGAGCTCGTCGAGGAGGGCCGGGCGGTCGCCGGGCGCCTCGTCGCCGAGGTTGTCGACGAGCCGCGCGAAGCCGTAGACCGCGCGCAGGTGTGGGCGCGCCTCCTTCGGCGCGAGCAGCGAGACGACGGGGAAGTTCTCCCCGCGGGAGCGGGCGTCGATGCGAGCTGCCGCCAGCTCCGGCTTGTCGAGCAGGCCCGTTCCGGGCATAGAGAGTCAACCTAACACCCCACGCGTGAGCGTGACCGGCCGGTGCCCCGGCAACGCGCGTCTCAGCCCGACAGCGCCGCGATCGCCGACTCGTCGAGCCCGAGCTCGGCCAGCACCTCGCGCGTGTGCTCGCCAAGCCCGGGGATGGGCCCGAGCTCGGGGCGGTCGCCTGCGACGACGAACGGGTTCCCGATCGTCGGAATCGGCCCGGCCGGCGAGCCGACGTCGGAGACGAGGCGGTTGTGGCGAAGCTGCGGGTGCTCCATCACCTCGAGGAACTCGTTCACGTGGCCGCACGGAATTCCGGCGCGCTCCAGGCGCCCGATCCATTCCTCGGCCTCCCGTGCCGCGAACAGACGCTCGAGCTCGGGCTCGAGCTCCTCCCGGTGCGCAACCCGTCCCTCCATCGTCCCGTAGCGCTCGTCGTCGTAGACGTCCGGGCGCTCGACGACGTCCAGGCAGAAGGCGCGCCAGTGCTCGGGCGAGAGGACGGCGAGGTTGAAGAGCCGGCCGCCTTTCGCGGGGTGCGGCCCGTAGGGGCAGAAGAGCGGGTGGCGCATGCCCATGCGAGTCGGCGCCTCGCCGCGGTGCCACCAGAAGTGCGGGTAGTAGCCCAGCCAGTCGATCATCGTGTCGAAGAGGGAGACCGAGACCCGGGCGCCCTCGCCGGTCTCGGCGCGGCGGACGAGCGCGGCGAGCGTCGCGATCGCCGCGTAGGCGCCGGAGCCGATGTCGCAGATCGGCAGCGCGATCCGGGCGGGCTCGTCCGGGCTCCCGTTCATGGCGATCAGGCCCGTCTCGCCCTGGACGACGAGGTCGTAGGCGTTCTTGTGCGCGTAGGGCCCGTCGAGCCCGTAGCCGGAGATGTCCGTGTAGACGACGTCCGGCCTGATCGCCCGCACGCTCGGCTCGTCGAGCCCGACGCGGGCGGCCCAGCCCGGGGCGAAGTTCTGCAGGAACACGTCGCTCCGCTCGATCAGCCGCTCGAGCGCGACCCGAGCCGCCGGCGCCTTCACGTCGAGCGCGACGCTGCGCTTGCCCCGGTTCACCCACACGAACCCGCTCGAGAGCCCCGCCGCGGCCGTGTCCCAGCCGCGCGTGACGTCGCCGGCCCCCGGCCGCTCGACCTTGACCACGTCGGCGCCGAGGTCGGCGAGCAGCCGGGAACAGATCGGCCCCGCGAGACCGTTCTCCATCGCCAGAATACGGATTCCCTGCAAGAGCACACGAGAACCCTAGTGGAGGAGACGTGAATGGTTGAGCTGACCGAGAAGGCCCGCAAGTTCCTGACCGAGCCGAACTTCGCCGCGCTCGCGACCCTGAACCCCGATGGGTCGCCGCAGGTCTCGGCGATGTGGGTGCACGTCGAGAACGGCCATGTCCTCATGAACACGGCGCTCGGCCGGGTGAAGGAGCACAATCTTCGGCGCGACCCCCGGCTCGCCATCACGGTCACCGACAGGGAGAACCCCTACGACAAGGTGACGATCAAGGGCCGCGTGGTCGAGTTCATCGAGGGGGAGCGGGCGGAGAACGACATCGACGCGCTATCGAAGAAGTACACCGGCCAGTTCCCGTACCCCTGGCGCGGCCCAGGCGAGCGCCGCGTGACGCTCGTCATCGAGCCGCTGAAGATCTCGGAGGAGCGTTGAGCGCCTCACCGGTTCGGAGCATGCGGCCGGCACAAAACAGTGAAGCAGGCAGGTGAACGACCAAAAGAGGGACGCCTGAAGCGGCGGCCGTGGCGAATAGTCCGGTGCGGATACTCGTCCGACCGGTATCCCCGAGACGATGGCCACCGCACTGGCGAGACATACACTTCTACAGCCGCACCACGAGGGGCGTGCCGGAGTCGACCCCCTGCTCGGGCCGCCTTCTCTGACGGTCGTCGCGGACGGAACGGAGCCGGCGGAGACCTCAGCGCCGGCGCGGCAGCGAATCCTCGAAGCGTCGCTCGACGCCATCCTCTCGCTCCTCGGCAAGAGCTCGGGCGCCCGCGCTAGCCTCGCGCTCGGATCCGAAGACCGGATGACCTTCGTCGCCACCGCAGGTCACGGCGCCGAGGAGCTCCACGGCCTGACGCTCGACCTCAGCGACCTGCCCGAGCCCACGCGCGGCCTCCTCCTCGAGGGCCGCCCCGTCGAGATCGACCCCGACGGGGTGGGCATCCCTGAGCCGAGGCGGCTCGGGCTCTCGTTCCGACGGAAGCGCCGCTCGCTCTTTCTGATCCCGCTCTTCATGCACCGCGGCCTAAAAGGAATTCTCGGCGTCGAGACGTCGGGGAGCCTCGCGGGCGACGTACAGGAGGGCCTCGAGACGCTCGGCGCACTCGTCGCCCCGGCACTCGAGGGCGTCGGCATGAACGAGGACCTCCACCTCCAGTCGAGCCGCGAGCGGTTTCGCTCCCTCGTCCAGAACTCCTCGGACGTCGTCACCCTCGTCGACCTCGATACGACGATCCACTACCTGACGCCGTCGGTCGAGCGCGCGCTGGGCTACGACCCCGCCGAGCTCGTCGGAACGAAGCTGACACAGCTCCTGCACCCGGACGACGTTGGGGCCGCGCTCGCCTTCTTCTCCGAGGCGACGCGGCATGCCGGTGTGACAGCGCCGGTCGAGTGGCGTGCGCGGCACCGCAACGGCTCGTGGCTCCATCTCGAGACGATCGGGAACAACCTCCTCGACGACCCGAACGTCGGCCAGATGGTCCTGAACACGCGCGACATCAGCGAGCGGAAGGCCCTCGAGCAGCAGCTCTCCCACCAGGCTTTCCACGACCCGCTCACCGACCTCGCGAACCGAGCGCTCTTCAGGGACCGCGTCGAGCACGCGCTCCTCGCTCGGAGCCGCGAGAACGCGCCGCTCGCCGTCCTCTTCCTCGACCTCGACAACTTCAAGAACGTCAACGACAGCTACGGCCACGACGTCGGGGACGAGCTCCTCGTCGCGGCGGCGAAGCGGATCCAGTCCTGCCTGCGGCCGGCCGACACCGCAGCCCGCCTGGGCGGCGACGAGTTCGCCATTCTCCTCGAGGACTCGAACTCCGAGAGCGCGATCTCTGTCGCCGAGCGCATCATCGAGTCATTCAAGGCGCCCTTCACTCTCCAGGGCAAGAAGTCGTTCATCCAGACGAGCGTCGGCATCGCGCTCTCGGAGCTCGGCGAGAGCGCCGACGAGGTGCTCCGCAACGCCGACATCGCCATGTACATGGCCAAGAACGCCGGCAAGGGGTGCCACGCGGTCTTCGAGGCGAGGATGCACGTCGACGCCCTCGAGCGGCTCGAGCTCGAGTCGGACCTCCGCCGGGCGATCCAGCGCGAGGAGTTCGTCCTCCGCTACCAGCCGATCGTCGACCTCCGGAGTGGCCGCGTCATCGGCGTGGAGGCCCTCGTCCGCTGGCAGCACCCCGAGCGCGGCCTCCTGCCGCCTTCCCACTTCATCGGGCGGGCGGAGGAGACGGGCCTCATCCTCCCGCTGGGCCGCTGGGTCCTCGAGCGAGCGTGCAACCAGGTCGCCAAGTGGAACAGCGAGCGCCCCGAGGAGACGCCTCTCCTCGTCAGCGTCAACCTCTCCGGGAAGCAGCTCGAGTCTGAGACGCTCATCGAGGACATCGCAGCCGTCCTCGAGAGCTCGCGCCTCCAGCCGGGCGCGCTCATCCTCGAGATGACCGAGAGCGTGATGATGCACGACACCGATTCGACGATCGCGATGCTCAACGAGCTGAAGTCGCTCGGACTCAAGCTCGCGACCGACGACTTCGGCACCGGCTACTCCTCGCTCCATTACCTCCACAGCTTCCCGATCGACATCCTCAAGATCGCGAAGCCGTTCGTGGACAGGATCCAGGGCGAGACGCAGGAGTCGGCCTTCATCTACACGATCGTCGAGCTTTGCCGGACGCTCGGGCTCCAGACCCTCGCCGAGGGCATCGAGCACGATTCGCAGGCCGAGGAGCTCCGCCGGCTCCGCTGCGAGTGGGGCCAGGGCAACTTCCTTTCCGAGCCGCTCGACGACGAGCAGATGGACGAGCTGGTCGCCAACGGCCGCGAGCTCAAGAAGTACGCGGTGCAGGTGCGGAGCACCGTCGAGCGGCGCGAGGCCGACTGGTGGCGCCGGATCGTCGGCGACTACGGCTCGGCCGCCGCGTAGGGCTCCGACTCCGCCGCGTCGATCAGGTTCTGGAGCGCGAGGATCGCGATCGGCGGCTGCCACACGACGTGGCCGGCCTCGAGGTTGACCTCGTGCAGTATGTCGTAGGGGTCGCGCCTCCGCAGGTCGGCAAGCGCTGCACGTCGATCGACTCGAGCCGCATAAGGACGCGCGGGCCGCAAAGCGGGACGGCGAGCATCTTCCTGCGCTCCGAATCGGGGATCATCCTCGCTGCGATGGTCCTAACCGGTCAGGCGCGCGACGACGGCGTGCCCGACCTCGACGGTCGTCGCAGTACCTCCAACGTCGCGCGTCCGAGGGCCGTCGCGGCAGACCTCCTCGAGCGCGCGCATAAGCCGAGCCGAAGCCTCGTCTTCGCGCAGGTGCTCGAGCATGAGCACGGCGCTCCAGATGGCGCCCGAGGGATTCGCGATCCCGCGGCCGGCGATGTCCGGCGCAGAGCCGTGAACCGGCTCGAAGAGGCCGGGTGCGCCGCTCCCCGGCGCGACGTTCGCGCTCGCCGCCATCCCCATCCCGCCCTGGATCGCCGCCGCGAGGTCGGTGAGGATGTCGCCGAAGAGGTTCGAGCCGACGACGACGTCGAGGCTACCGGGGTCGCGCACCATGCGCGCGGCGAGCGCGTCGACGAGCACGCGCTCGTAGCGCACGTCCGGGTGGTCGGCCGCGGTCTCGGCGGCGACCTCATCCCAGAGCACGTAGCCGAAGCGAGAGGCGTTCGACTTCGTCGCGCTCGTGAGCAAGCCGCGGCGGCTCTCGGCGAGCTCGAAGGCCAGGCGGAGGATGCGCTCCGTCCCCGCACGCGTGAAGACGCTCGACTCGATCGCGACCTCGCTCGGAAGCCCCCGGTGCGCGCGGCCGCCGACTCCGGAGTACTCACCCTCCGTGTTCTCGCGCAGGAAGAGCATGTCCACGTCGGCCGGGCCCCGGCCGGCGAGCGGCGTCGGGATCCCCGGGAGGAGGCGCGCCGGGCGGAGGTTCGCCCAGAGATCGAGGCGCTGGCGGATCTCGAGGATCAGGCCCCAGAGGGAGAGGTGGTCGGGAACGGACGGGTCACCGACCGCCCCCATGAGGATCGCGTCGTGCGCGCGGAGAGTCGGCTCCCAGTCCTCCGGCATCATCCGCCCGTGCTCGTGCCAGTGGGCGGACCCCCAGGGGAGCTCCGTCCACTCGACGGCGAGGCCGAGGGCGTCCACCGCCTTGCGCGCCTCGGCGACCACCTCGGGCCCGACCCCGTCGCCGGGGAGCAGGGCGACT
>JBGPNP010000036.1:0-12906 GCA_041487575.1 Gaiellaceae bacterium
ACGAGGAGCGAGGACTCGCCGTCGGCGGGCACGATCAGGTGGGCGTTCTGCGCCGTCCCGGCGAGGTAGTAGAGGTCGGTCGTCTGGACGACGAGCGCCGCGTCGAGACCGTCGGCGCGGAGCCCGGCCTGGAACGAGCGGACACGGGCCTCGATCTCGGAGCGGGGGACGACCGGCTCCACGGGGCCGGGCTAGAACTCGACGACCGCCGCGACCGCCGCGACGGCGACGGGCGGCTGCGCGCTCCAGGGGAACACGATCCAGCGGTCGGTGCGCCGCCAGACGTACTCGCACCTGACGATCGACGGCGGCTTCTCGTAGAGGACGGCGCAGCGAACCTCGGCTACCTTGCCGGAGCAGAACTCCTGGACGAGCGCGAGCGTCCGGCCGGTGTCCGCGACGTCGTCGGCGATGAGGAGCCTCGCTTCGCCGAGGTCGACGAGGTCGGGCACCGGCGGAAGGATCATCGGCGCGTCGAGGCGCTCGTCCACGCCGGTGTAGAACTCGACGTTCATCGTGTACGTGTTCTTGACGCCGAGCGCGTACGAGAGGGCGCCGGCCACGAGGAGCCCGCCGCGGGCGATGCCGAGGATGATGTCCGGCTCGTAGCCATCCGCGGCGACCTGCTCGGCGAGCGAGCGCGCGGCGACGCCGAGCTCGTCCCACGCCATGAAGAGCTGCTCTTCGGCCATCCCGCGAGCGGGACCATAACGGCCGTCCAGCGCCCACGCTAGGCTGCGCGCGATGTCGAGAAAGGGAGAGCTATGGCGATGACCTTTCGGTTCGACGACGGGAGCGAGGCGGCCGTCGATGCCGCCGGCGTGCTCGAGTCGCACGCGGTGCTGAAGAGGCTGCACGCGATGAGCTCGCCGTCCGCTCACGCTCTGATCGACAGGATCGATCGTGCCGCGTCCGGCGAGGGGAAAGGACTCGTCCTCGTGCATCACGGGGATCGAGCCACGCTCCGTGCCGCGCTCGACGAGATCGAGCATGGCGGCGGCCTGGCCCCGGCGCTCGCGGCGCTTCGAGACCTGGCCTAGTGGGTCGGCCGGTACCGGCCGACCCGCTAGCTCAGGAACAGCTCGTAAGCCGGGTTCCGGGTCTCGTCCCGGTACTCGTAACCGAGCCGCTCGAGGAACTCGCGGAACGCCTTCATCTCCTCGGGCGGGACCTGGATGCCGGCGAGCACGCGGCCGTAGTCGGCGCCGTGGTTTCGGTAGTGGAAGAGGCTGATGTTCCAGCTCTGCCCCATGCTGTTCAGGAACTTCATCAGCGCGCCCGGCCGGTCCGGGAACTCGAAGCGGTACAGGAGCTCGTTCCGGGCGTGGTTCGCGCGCCCGCCGACGAGGTGGCGGACGTGGAGCTTCGCGGTCTCGTTGTCGGAGAGGTCGAGGGTGCGGATGCCGTGGCGGTCGAGCGTGGCGAGGAGATCGTCCTTCTCCGCCCGGTCGTGCACCTCGACGCCGACGAAGACGTGCGCCTCGGCCGGGTCGTCGTAGCGGTAGTTGAACTCGGTGACGTTCCGCTTGCCGATCAGCTCGCAGAACGCCTTGAAGCTGCCGGGCCGCTCCGGGATCGTTGCCGCGAAGAGGGCCTCGCGCTGCTCGCCGAGCTCGGCGCGCTCGGCGATGAAGCGCAGGCGATCGAAGTTCGTGTTCGCCCCCGAGAGGACCGCCACGAGCGTCCGCCCCTCGATCCCCTCCCGCTCCGCGTAGAGCTTTGCCCCGGCGACGCCGAGCGCGCCCGAGGGCTCCGCGATCGAGCGGGTGTCCTCGAAGACGTCCTTGATCGCCGCGCAGAGCTCGTCCGTGTCCACGAGGACGACCTCGTCGACGTAGCGGCGGGCGAGGCGGAAGGTCTCGCTCCCGACCTGCTTCACAGCGACGCCGTCGGCGAAGAGGCCGACGTGGGAGAGCGTCACGCGCCGCCCGGCGCGAAGCGAGCGGCTCATGGCGTCGGCGTCCTCGGGCTCCACTCCGACGATCAGGATCTCCGGCCGGAGCCGCTTGACGTAGGCGGCGATCCCGGCGATGAGCCCGCCGCCGCCGACCGGGACGAAGATCGCGTGGACGGGCTCGCGGCACTGGCGCAGGATCTCCATCGCGATCGTGCCCTGGCCCGCGATGACGTCCGGGTCGTCGTAGGGATGGATGAACGTGAGGCCCTCGTCGCGCTCGATCCCGGCCGCGCGCGCGTAGGCCTCGTCGTAGGAGTCGCCCTCGAGCACGACCGCCGCGCCGCGGGCTGCGACCGCGTTCACCTTGATCCGCGGCGTCGTCGTCGGCATGACGATCGTCGCCGGCGCGCCCAGGCGCTCCGCCGCGAGGGCGACGCCCTGGGCGTGGTTGCCGGCCGAGGCGGCGATGACCCCGCGCCCGAGCACGTCCGTGGGCAGCCGCGCCATCTTGTTGTAGGCGCCCCGGAGCTTGAAGGAGAAGATCGGCTGGAGGTCCTCGCGCTTGAGCAAGAGCCGGTTCCCGAGCCGCTGCGAGAGGTTCGGCGCCTCGTCCAGCGGCGTCTCGACCGCGACGTCGTAGACGCGCGCGTTCAGGATCGCTTCGAGGTAGTCGTGCGTCATCGCGCCGCCCCCGGATTCGGGAGCGGCAAGCCTAGCGCGGGCCGGAGGCGGTCAGCGCCGCCCGCGCACAGCCCACGCCCGGGCGACGAGCCTGATCGAGCCGTCGGGCTCGAAGGGCAGCGCCTCTCGAAGCGCCTCCCGGAGCTCGGCGCGCCGCTCGTCCGGAAGCCCGACGGCGTACGCCCCCGCCGGCCCCTGCCCGCCGAGGAAGGGAAGCCAGTAGTCCTCGAAGTCGACGAAGCGGGCGGCGGCGTCGATCGGCCGCACCTCGACGTCGCGCAGGCCGGCGCCGCGGAAGAGCTGCTCGAGCGGCTCCGGCCGGCAGAGCGGGAAGCGCCGGCCCTCGTCGAGCTCGGCGGCGTCCGCGGCGAGCGCGACGGCCGCCTCCCAGAAGCGACGGATCACCTCCATCCCGTCGGCGTAGTCCCAGACGTAGGCGGCGACGGCCCCGCCGGCCGCGGTCACGCGCGCCATCTCGGCGACCGCGCGCTCGGGCTCGGGGACGAAGTTGAGGACGAGCGCGGAGACGGCGGCGTCGAAGGCGCCGTCCGCGAAGGGAAGCTCCCGCGCGTCGCCGGTGAGGAAGCGCGCCCGCCCGTCGCGCACGTGGCCTCGCGCGTACTCGACGTAGCCGTCGGAAGGGTCGATGCCGACGACCTCCCTCGGGGCCGCCGTCTCGAGGATCGCCTCGGTCAGTGCCCCCGTGCCGCAGCCGACGTCGAGCCAGCGCTTGCCGTGAGGAACGCCGAGCGACTCGAGCAGCTCCAGCGCGACGCGGCGGCTCCAGCGCCCGACGTACCGCTCGTAGGGGCCGCCCTCGCCCCACTCGCCCGGCTCGATCGCGACGGCCCCTCCGTCTCCGTTCGCGATCGTCTTCCGCGCCGTCGCCTGGCCGCCGTGAGGCTCGGCATCCCTCCGCGCATCGAGCCGCGCGGCGAGCTGGCGCCGCAGGTCCTCCCCAGTGATGCGGGGGTTCCGCGCGCGCTTCCAGTACCAGTACGGTGGGGCCGGGCGAACGATCTCCGACTCGAGAACCCGGACGAGCCCGTCGCGCGCTCCGTGGCAGCGCTCGTAGCACTCGGCCTCGTCGAGCCCCTCCGCCGGCCACCGGCGCCGAAGCAAGCGCATGCCGCCAACCTACACCCGCTCCTCCGGCTTTTCGAGACGAGAGGGCGCGGCCCGAGAGGACAGTGCTTCCTCCACAGTCCACAGCCCCCGGCTCTCCACAGATTTCGGCCGCACGTTGCGGGAACTTTCTTCTCCTATCCCCAGCGTCGGCCCGAGCCCGTGCAGGTCAATCCACAGCCTTGCTCGGCTCCACCGCTTGCGCGCGCTGCGCGCGGCGTTAGGTTCCACTCGTGGCAGTGGCAACACGTCCCGCGGGGGTGCGAAAGGCTCCTCGCCGCCTGACCTTCGACCGGAACTACTGGCTCTGCCGCTGCGAGGGGTTCCGGGTCGACTCGCGCCACGGCCCGCTGGGGACCGTCGAGGAGATCCGCTTCCACTCGCGTGTCGACCGCCCCGACTGGCTCGCCGTCAGGACAGGCGGCTTCTTCTCGCGGCGCCTGCGCATGATCTCGGTCGAGTACGTCGCGGCCGTCCTCCCGGGCGAGGGCCTGATCCTCCTCGGACGGCCGAGCTACGCCGAGTCCGCGTGAAGCCGCTCCGCTAAAAGTAGAACTGCTTCCACGCCGACCACCAGTCGTCGGCGCGGGAGACGAGAGTGAGCGGGCCGGTGATCTCGACGCCCCGCTTCGGGCGGAACTCGTCGAGCGAGTCGGTCGTCTGGAACTCGACCTCGATCTCGCACGGGCGGCCCGGGTCGTAGGGGGCGACGGCGCTGAGGTTCGCGAGCGCCCGCTTCGCGCCCTCCTCGATCAGCTGTCGCGCCCGCTGCGGAGCGATCTGCCGCGCGCTGAAGCGAGCGAGCCCGCGCTTCACCGGCACCGTGGCGAGCCCCGAGCCGAGCAGCTCGCGCGCCTCTGTGCACGTCGCCTCGTCCCCGGTCACCATCAGTACCGGACAGCCCCAGTGACCGCAGAGCGCGGCGTTGATCCCGGTCTCGCCGACGAGAACGCCGTTGAAGCGGAGGTTCAGCCACTGGGATCCCGAGACGGTGTGGTTCATGACGCCGTCGGGCGTGCCCGAGCGCGCGTGCATGCCCACGAAGAGGGCGGCGTCACAGCCCTCCTCGAGGAAGCCCGTGTACGACGTCCAGTGCTCCTGGACGACGAACTCGCAGGCCGGGTCGAGGAGGTCAGGGACGAGCGAGTTGAACGTCCAGGCGCCGCCGGCGCCGTGGCAGTCCATGACGACGATCTCCGTCGCACCTGCCGCCTTCGCGCCGCGCACGGCGGCGTTGATCTCCTCCGTGTAGAGGCGGCGGCACTCCTCGTACATGGGGTCGCCACCGGTGACCTGGGGCCACTTGACGATCCCGGAGACGCCCTCCATGTCGCTGATGACGTGAACGCGCACGGCGGCGGGGACCGTACCATCCCGCGGGGTGGGCGCAACGGTGAGGATCGGGACCTGCTCCTGGGCGGACGAGGCGCTCACGAAGAGCTGGTACCCGAAGGGCGTCCGCACGGCGGAGGAGCGCCTGCGCTACTACGCAGAGCGCTTCTCGACCGTCGAGGTGGACTCGACGTACTACCGCCTGCCGGAGGAGCCGACGGTCGCGCGGTGGGCGGAGCGGACGCCGCCCGGGTTCGTCTTCCACGTCAAGGCCTTCGGGATGATGACTCGCCATCCGGTGCGACTCGAGCAGCTCCCGCCCGACCTGCGCGAGCTCGCTTCCGCCGACGAGCGAGGCCGGGTCGAGCGGCCTCCGCGCGAGTTCCGAGCCGAGATCTTCCGACGCTTCCGAGAGGCGCTCGAGCCGCTGCGCGCGGCCGGGAAGCTCGGCGGGATCCTCTTCCAGTTCCCGTCCTACGTTGTCCCGAAGCCGGCTTCGTACGAGTACCTCGAGTGGGCGAAGGCCGAGCTCGGCGGCGACGAGCTGCTCGTCGAGTTCCGCCACCGCGACTGGCTCGGGGAGGACGGGCGGGCCCGCACGCTCTCCTTCCTCGAGGAGCTCGGCGCGTCCTTCGTCGTCACGGACTCCCCGCGGACGGAGGCGAAGAACCTCGTGCCGACCGTCGTGGCGACGACGGGCCCGACGGCGTACGTCCGCTTCCACGGGCGCAACGCCGCCACCTGGAACGTCCGCGGACGGAGCGCCGCCGAGCGCTTCGACTACCTCTACTCGGACGAGGAGCTCCGCGAGTGGGTCGAGCCGCTGCGACGGCTCTCGGAGGAGGCCGAAGAGACCTACGCGTTCTTCAACAACAACGGGCGGAGCCGGGCGGCCGACCCGGAGCGGCTCGGCGAGGAGATCGACATCGCGCAGGCGGCGACGAACGCCGTCATGCTCCGAGGGCTGCTCGAGGAGGCGGGCGTCCCCGTCAGCTAGCGACGGCGGTTCCGATGCGGCGCTGCACCTGGACGACGTAGGCCTCGAGCTGCCGGGCGCGGTCGGCGAGGCGGGCCTCGAGCTCCGCGAGCTCCCGCTCCCGGCGCTCGACGCCGAGGAGCCGGAGCTCGGCGTCGGCGACGAGCCGGGCCTCCCGCTGGCGGAGCTCGGCGTCGCGCTCCTCGACGCTCCGGCTCCGGTCGCGGAGCGCCATGTCGTCCTCGGAAAGGCGCTCGGCCCAGCGGTCAAGCCACTCGGGCGCGATCCCTTCTGCCGGAGCGGCCGCCTTCGCCTCCCGCACCTCCCTCTCGGCATGCGCCACCCGGCGCTCCGCCTCCCGTGCCCGCTCTGCCCGCTCGGCAAGCGTGCGCTCGCGCCCGTCGAGGTCCAGCTCTGCCGCTGCGAGGTCCGAGCTCCGGCGGCGAAGGGCCTCCGCCTCTTCCGCGAGCGCGGCGCCACGCGCCTCAACGGCCGCGCGCGCGCGCTCGAGGCCTTCGGCAAGACGCTCGAGCGTCGCACGACGCTCCACGAGCAGGCGGGCCCCCTCTTCGAGGGCTGAGTGGTCGGCCGGACCAGGGACGGCGGCGGCAGCGCCCGGCTCGCGCGGCGCTGCGCCGGGAGCCCGGGGCTGGCGCGCCTGCTCGGGCTCGTACTCCCAGGATGCGCCGTCCGGCGGCCGGAGCCGGCGGCGAACGATGAGGACGGCGAGGGCCGCCTCGAGCGCGGCGAGCGTGAAGCGCGCTGGACGGTTGCCAGCGAGGAGGACGAGCGCCGTGCCGAAGAGCCCGCCTGCGACGAGAAGCTGAGTCAGGCTCCCGCGGAGCCTGGCGAGGAGATCGCGGAGCCTCAGGAGCGGAGCGGAAAGCTCTGCGATGCGGTGGGCACGTTGGGTCACGCTTCCTCCCTCGAGCGTCGGCGTGGCCGCCCACCGGTTTCGTCCTGTTAGTCCGATGATGACGGGCGGACGCGCCCCGGGTCATCCCCCGCGTTGGTGATCGCGGGCCTTCCCGGCTGCGTAAGCTTCCGCGCGGCCCGAGTGAATACAGACCTCCTCTCCTTCGTGCTCCGGCCCGCCGCGGGCGAACCGCAGGGCGCCCTCGTCCTCATGCACGGCCGCGGCGCCGACGAGCACGATCTGGCGCCGCTCCTCGACGCGCTCGACCGCGAGCGGCGCCTGCTCGGGCTCCTCCCCCGCGGCCCGCTCCTGCTCCCTCCCGGCGGTGCGCACTGGTACGCGGTGCGTCAGGTCGGCTATCCGGACCCTGCCACCTTCACAGCCACGCTTTCCCGGGCGGGGGAGTGGCTCGACGCCATCCTCGCCGAGCACGGGATCGCGTCCGGCCGGCTCGTCCTCGGCGGCTTCTCCCAGGGCGCGGTGATGTCGTACGCGCTCGGCCTCGGCGCAGGTCGCCCTCGGCCCGCCGCGATCCTCGCCATGAGCGGTTTCGTCCCGCGCGTCGAGGGCTTCGCGCTCGACCTCGCCGGCCGGGCCGGGCTCCCCGTCTCGATCACGCACGGGACGAACGACCCGGTCATCAGCGTCCAGTGGGCGCGGGACGCCCGCGACCGGCTCGAGACCG
Organism: Gaiellaceae bacterium; assembly: GCA_041487575.1. GTDB lineage: Bacteria > Actinomycetota > Thermoleophilia > Gaiellales > Gaiellaceae > JBGPNP01. The sequence goes on from JBGPNP010000036.1 coordinate 7,613, forward strand.
GCGGGCTCGCCGTCTCGTACCGGGAGGACCCGGTCGACCACTCCATCACGCCCGCCGCGCTCGCGCAGGCCAGGGCGGTGCTCAGAGCGGCGTTGAGCTGACGCCGCGCGGATGCGCCGCCTTCCGGGCGTCCAGCGGAGTGCCGCGCGCGTTCCGTGACACTTTCGCGACGAAGTCGTCACACCCGGTGGGGGGGGCACTGCAAACCAGCATGGTTGAGCGGAACCTGAGGCTGGACATGTCCCGGGGTCTGACCCTGGGACATGTCCACGCGCGGGAGGGATCGGCCAGGCGTCGACGTGTCCATGCAAGGCACGTCTCGGCGAGAGGGCGCCGGCTTATGGCGATGCGGGCAGGGCCGCCCGGCCGAACTCCTGGAGCGACGGCCCGATCGAGCCGGGTGCCATCGCCCGGCCGGCGGCACGGAGCGCGCGGCGATAGGCCTCCGCCGGCGTCCGCCCGCCGGCCATGACCTCGCCGGTCGAGCGCATCTCGGGGCCGCGGTCGTCGGCGCCCGGGAAGCGGTCAGAGGGGAAGATCGCCTCCTTCGCCCAGGCGCGCGACGGCTCCGCCCGTTCGGGCAGGCCGAGCGCCTCGAGCGGCTCGCCGAGCATCAGCCGGCAGGCATGCTCGACGAGCGGGATCCCCGTCGCCTTGGCGACGAACGGCACCGTGCGCGACGCGCGCGGGTTCGCCTCGAGGACGTAGAGCTCGCCGCCCTTGAGGGCGAGCTGGAGGTTCATGAGCCCGCGCGCGCCGAGCCGCGCCGCCAGCGCCGACGTGAGCTCTCGGATCTCGACCTCGAGACCGGGAGTCACCGACGGCGCGGGGATGACGCAGGCCGAGTCGCCGGAGTGAACGCCGGCCGGCTCCACGTGCTCGAGGATGCCCGCGACCCATGCCGACCGGCCGTCGCAGAGGGCGTCCACGTCGAGCTCGAGCGCGCGGTCGAGGAACTCGTCCACGAGCGACGGGCCGAGGAGCGAGACGTCCTCCGGGCCGTGGGCAACGCGCATGCCCTGCCCGCCGAGGACGTAGTGGGGCCGCACGAGCACCGGGTAGCCGATGCGGGCCGCGACCGCGCGCGCCTCGTCGTCGGTCTCGGCCACGCCCCAGGCGGGCGCCCGGAGCCCCAGCTCGGCGAGGATCTCGCCGAAGCGGCCCCGGTCTTCCGCCGCCTCGATCGCAGGGAGCGGATCGCCGAGGAGCGGCACGCCCGCGTCGGCGAGGGCGCGCGCGAGCCGGAGCGGCGTCTGCCCACCCAGCGTGACGACGACGCCGAGCGGGTGTTCGAGCGCGCAGACGTCGAGAGCGCGCTCGAGCGTGACGGGCTCGAGGTAGAGCCGGTCCGAGGTGTCGTAATCGGTGGAGACGGTCTCCGGGTTCGAGTTGAGCATGACCGCCTCGTAGCCGAGCTCGTGGAAGGCCCGCGCGGCGTGGACGCAGCAGTAGTCGAACTCGATCCCCTGGCCGATCCTGTTGGGCCCCGAGCCGAGGACGAGGACCGACCTTCCGGCGTCCCCGTTCGCCGGCGCGTCGGGCTCCTCGTACGAGAGGTAGAAGTACGGCGTCCGCGCCTCGAACTCGGCTGCGCAGGAGTCCACGGCGAGCCGGCCCGGGACCGGTCGGCGCGCGCGCACCTCGCCCGCGGAGATCGCCAGGGCGCGGGCGATCCGCGAGTCCGGCAGTCCGAAGCGCTTCGCTGCGAGCACGTCCCCGTCCTTGGCGAGCCGGCGCTCGGCCTCGCGGATCGACTCGAGCTCGCCCTGGAAGTAGGGGTGCGCGCCCGGAAACCCGGGCAGCTCCCAGCCCCCGGTCTCGCGCCCTTCGAGGGCCTTGAGGAAGGCCTCCGGGAACGTCCGCCCCAGGCCGAGCGCCTCGCCGACCGCCCGCATCTCGGTGCCGAGCTCCCGCGACGCGCCCGGGAACTTCTCGAAGTCGAAGCGCGGCGCCTTGACCGCGACGTAGTCGAGGGCCGGCTCGAAGGCCGCGGTCGTCTTCCCGGTGATGTCGTTCGGGAGCTCCTCGAGCGTGTAGCCGACGGCGAGGAGCGCGGCGAGCTTCGCGATCGGGAAGCCGGTCGCCTTCGAGGCGAGCGCCGAGGAGCGCGACACGCGCGGGTTCATCTCGATGACGACGAGCTCGCGCGTCTCCGGCTGGTAGCCGAACTGGACGTTTGCGCCGCCGGTCGCGACCCCGACCGTCCGCGCGCAGGCGAAGGCCGCCTCGCGGAGGCGCTGGTACTCGGAGTCGGGGAGGGTCTGCTGCGGCGCGACCGTCCACGAGTCGCCCGTGTGGACGCCCATCGGCTCGATGTTCTCGATCGAGCAGACGACGACGCAGCTTCCCGCCTGGTCGGACATCACCTCGAGCTCGAACTCCTGCCAGCCCTCGACCGAGCGCTCGACGAGGACCTCCTGGATCGGGCTCACGGCGAGCCCGCGCGCGACGGCGCTGCGAAGCTCCTCTTCCGTGCGGGCAAGCCCTCCGCCCTGGCCGCCCAGCGTGAAGGCGGGCCGGACGACGGCCGGGGCAAAGCCGGCCGGGAGATCGTCGAGCGAGGTGACGACGACGCTCTCGGGCACCGCGAGCCCGGCCGCCTTCACCGCTTCCCGGAAGGCGAGCCGGTCCTCGGCCCGGCGAATGGCGTCAACGCCGGCGCCGATCAGCTCGACGCCGAAGCGGTCGAGGACCCCCGCCTCCGAGAGCTCGACGGCGAGGTTCAAGGCCGTCTGGCCGCCCAGCGTCGGAAGGAGCGCGTCCGGACGCTCGCGCTCGATCACCTCGGCGAGCGCCTCCAAGTCGAGCGGCTCGAGGTAGGTCGCGTCGGCCCATTGCGGGTCGGTCATGATCGTCGCCGGGTTCGAGTTGACGAGCACGACCCGGTAGCCGTGCGCGCGCAGCACGCGGCAGGCCTGGGCGCCCGAGTAGTCGAACTCGCACGCCTGCCCGATCCGGATCGGCCCGGAGCCGACGATCAGGATGCTGCGAAGATCGGTGCGCTTCGGCACGTCTCGGCGATGCGGTCGAAGAACGGGAGCGCGTCGAGCGGCCCGGGCGCAGCCTCAGGGTGGAACTGGACGCTCGCGAAGCCGTCGCCTTCGAGGCCCTCGACGGTGCCGTCGTTGAGCGAGAAGTGGCTCACCTCGGCGGCGTCGGCCGCCTCGACCGCGAAGCCGTGGTTCTGGACGGTGACCAGCACACGAGGGGACGAGCGGGCCCGCACGGGGTGGTTCGCGCCCCGGTGGCCGAACCGGAGCTTGAACGTGCGGAGGCCGAGGGCGAGGCCGAGGAGCTGGTGGCCGAGGCAGATGCCGAAGAGCGGCACCTGCCCGAGGAGCTCCCGCACCGTTTCGATCTGAGCCGTGAGCTGGAACGGGTCGCCGGGCCCGTTGCCGACGAGGACGACCCTCGGCTCGAGCTCGAGGATCGCGTCCGCCTCGTACGTTCCGGGGACGACGACGACCTCGAGACCACGCTTCGCCAGGTTGTCGATGATCGAGCGCTTGCAGCCCAGGTCGACGACGACGATCCGCGGTCCCTCGCCGACGGCGTACTCCTCACCCGTGCAAGCCTCGAGGGCGAGGGGAGGAGTCGCCAGGTGCGGCTCGGCGAGCATCCGCTCGTAGTCCAGGTGCGGCTCGGCGAGGGCGCGGCGCAGCAGTTCGTCCGGGGCCGCTTCTCCCAGTGCGCAGCGCATCGCGCCCTGCTCGCGGACGTGCCGGACGAGGGCGCGGGTGTCCACTTCCTCGAGGGCGACGACGCCCTTTCCCGCGAGCCACGCCGACCAGTCGGCCCGCGCGCGGCGCATGACGACGCCCCGGACCCAGATCCGGGCGGACTCCATGCGCGACTCGTCGACGCCGTAGTTCCCGAGCAGGGGATAGCTGAACGCGAGGACCTGCGCGTGGTAGCTCGGGTCGGTGACCGCCTCCTCGTAGCCGGCCATCGCGGTCGTGAAGCAGATCTCGCCCGTGGAGACGCCGGAGGCGCCGACGGCGCGGCCGGGGTAGACGGTGCCGTCTTCGAGGACGAGGTTAGCGGATCTCATGAGGTTTGCATAATACAGCAGACCTCTGCATAATACGCAACTAATGGTCTACACAGCGATCGTCGGTGCCTCGGGCTACTCCGGCCAGGAGACGCTCGACCGCGTGCTCGCCCACCCCGAGCTCGACCTCGTCGCGCTCGGGTCGGACTCGCTCGCGGGGAAGCCCGCGCGGGCGCTCGATCCGCGCCTGAACCGCAACGGCAAGCAGGTGCCGGCGTTCGTGACGAACGAGGAGGCGCTCACCACCGGCGCCGATCTCGTCTTCCTCTGCCTCGATCACGAGCGGGCAGCGGAGCTCGACCCGCCCGCGAAGGGCGTCGTCGTCGACCTCTCCGGTGCGCACCGGCTCAGCGACGCGGCCGCGTACGAGACGTGGTACGGCTTCTCGCACCCGAAGCCGGAAGGGCTCGCGGAGTGGTCGTACGCCGTGCCGGAGCTCTTCCCGCCTACCGGCCGCCTGATCGCGAACCCCGGCTGCTACGCGACCGCCGCGATCCTCGCCCTGGCCCCGCTTGCGGACGCGATCGACCCCGTCAGCGTCGTCATCGACGCGAAGTCAGGCGTCTCCGGTGCGGGGCGGACGCTCAGGCCGTTCTCGCAGGCGACTCAGGTGCTCGACAACGTGAGCCCGTACAAGGTCGGCTCGCACCAGCACGCGGCCGAGATCGAGCAGGCACTCGGCTTCCCGGTCTGCTTCGTCCCGCACCTCCTGCCGGTGAAGCGCGGCCTCATCGCCACCTGCTACGCCCGGGCGACGGAGCACGACCTGCGCGAGCGGCTCGACGCGGCGTACGCCGCCAGCTCGGCGGTGACCGTGCTCGAGGAGGGACTCGTCCCCGAGCTCGCGCGCGTTCAGGGGACGGACGAGGCCGAGATCGCGCTCTTCGAGGACCGCGCGACCGGCCGGGCGATCGTCATCTGCGCGATCGACAACCTCGGCAAGGGCGCAGCCGGCCAGGCCGTCCAGAACGCCAACCTCGCCCTCGGATTCCGCGAGACGGCGGGGCTCCGCCTCCATGGAGTGCTGGTATGAGACGGCCCGCAGCTGAATTGGCACAGAATCGCCCCGAAATCGACACACCCTGCGCGCCTTCTGTGCGCCGTTCGGCGATAGGATCGAAGGCGGGTGGTGGGTGGCGGCGGTTCCCCACCCAGGGTGGGGGCGTGGCATGAGCTCTCCGCGAAAAATGCTGCGCGTCTTTCGCGGCAGCGGCTTGTCCCATCGCTTCGCTCGGGAGGATCG
>JBGPNP010000037.1:0-12661 GCA_041487575.1 Gaiellaceae bacterium
GCGAGGCGCCGGAGCTTCGCGAGGCGCCGCTGCGCCGCCGACCTCGTCGCGGGCGGACGGCAGCGTGCGGCCAGCTCCGCGAGCGGAAGCGTCGGATAGCGCCTGCGGAGCTCGGCGATCTCCCGGAGCTCCGGGGTGAGCCCGGCGAAGAGCCCCCGCTGCTCGAGGCGGCGGATCGCCCGGAGCTGTGCTCCCGCGGCCGAGCTCGCGCGTCTGAGGTTCGCGTGGTCGGCGTTCGCGAGCCGGTTCGCCCGCCCCCGGGTGGCGGAGACGACGGCACGCTCGCCGAGACGGAGCGCCGCCTCCTGCGCGCCGAGGAAGGCGAGCAGCTCCGCGATCGCTTCGACGCCCTTCGCGTACGCGATCGCATGGCGCCCTCGGTCGAGGGTGGCGAGGGGGATCGCCTCTGCCTGCGCGAGGAGGGCGAGAAAGACGGCGCCCTCGAGGCTCGCAGAGCGGATCTCGAGGTGCGCGCTCGGGGGGCCCGACACGGACCCGGAGGCCAGCAGGGCGCCGCGCAGGTACGCCGCGCGACAGCATGAGCGAGAGACGACGCGGCGCGGCGGCTCCTCGAGCGGCGCGAGCGTCGCGTCGAGGACACCCGCCTCGTTGAGGATCTGGAGGGCTCTCGCGTCCTCGTCGAGGTGGAGCTGGAAGCGCGTCGCCCGGTCGAACGCCTGCTGCCGGAACGTTCGGATCTCGCAGGGGACGCCGTAGCTTCGTAGGAGCGAGAACGCGCGCCGCGCGACCGCCGAGCTCGCCAGCTCGAGGTGAGCGCCGACCCGCCCCGAGCCGCGCAGGTGGACGGTGCCGGCGCCGCGCACGAGCGCCGAAAGCTCGGCCAGCCGGCAGCAGGCCTTCCGCGGCTCGATCGCGGCGAGCTCGCCGCGGACGTCGTCAGAGAGAGACATCTTCCAGAGTCAGAAGCCGGCGCTTGTACTCGAGGCCGAGCGAGCCGTAGGAGCCGAGCCCGCCGGCGGAGACGACGCGGTGGCACGGCAGGACGAGCGGGAAGCGGTTTGCGGCGCAGAACGTCCCCGCGGCCCGCTGCGCGTTGGGGTAGCCGGCGAGCGCGGCGAGCTCCCCGTAGGTGACCGTCTCGCCGCGGGGAACGTGCCGGAGAGCGTCCGCGACGGCGCGCTGGAACGGCGTGCACCAGTCGAGGTCGAGCTCGACGTCGGTGAAGGAGACCGGATCGCCGTCGAAATAGGCCCGAATCCGCTGTACGAGCGGGTGCGCGGAGACGACAGGCGCCGACGACTGCCTCGCCGTGGGCAGCTCGTGGTAGACAAGCGGCCCGCGGAAGTAGAGCTCCCCCACTCCCCAGCCCGGGATGGCGTACGCGAGCACGTCCACCCCTAAGTCCCCGTCTTGTGCAGGGCCGCGTGGATCTTCCGCCCCGTCCTCGGCGGCAGGCCCGGCACGCCCTCGAGCTCCTCCGGGGTCGCCGCGAGCAGGCGCTCGGTCGAGCCGAAGTGGCGGATGAGCGCGCGCCGCCGCGCCGGGCCGACGCCGGGGAGCGAGTCGAGGATCGACTCGCGGGCGAGCTGGTCGCGGCGCTGGCGGTGGAAGCCGAGCGCGAAGCGATGCGCCTCGTCCCGGATCCGTTGCAGGAGGTGGAGGCCGGCCGAGTCGTGCCCGAGGACGATCGGATCGGGGCGCCCCGGGACGAACACCTCCTCCTCGCGCTTGGCGAGCGAGATGACGGCGACGCGTGGGAGGTCGAACGCGTGCATCGCCTCGAGCGCGGCCGAGAGCTGGCCCTTGCCGCCGTCCACGACGACGAGGTTCGGGATCGAGGCGAAGCTCTCGTCATAGTCCTTGGAGACGACGCCTGCCGAGGTGCGGGCGAACCGCCGGGAGACCACCTCGGCCATCATCGCGAAGTCGTCTTGACCCCCGACGCCGCGGATCCCGAACTTGCGGTAGTACGCCTTCTTCGGCACGGCGTCCTGGAAGACGACCATCGAGCCGACCGGCGCCGCGCCCTGCACCTGGGAGATGTCGAAGCACTCGATCCGGATCGGCAGGCTCTCGAGGTTCAGCACCTCGCGGAGCTCCTCGAGCGCCTCGATCCGGCGCAGGCGCCTGCGCTCGCCCTCGGCGCGGTCGCTCGCGAGCGCGAGCTCCGCGTTGGCCGTGGCGAGCTCCTGGAGACGCCGCTTCTCACCCCGCCGCGCCGCCCGCACCTCGACGCTCGCGCCGCGCCGCTCCGAGAGGAGTTCCTCGAGCGCAGGGCCCGGCTCGGCCGCGGGCGGCACGACGATCAACGGCGGAACGCTCGGCGTGCTCCCGTAGTACTCGAGGCAGAACGCCTCGAGGAGCTCGCCGATCTCCTGCCCGGCCGGGTTCTCGAGATAGAAGCTGTGTCGGTCGACGAGCCGCCCGTCGCGGAGCGGGAAGACCTGCACCGCCGCCGTCCCCCCGGCTGCCGCGATTCCGATGACGTCCACCGTGCCGATCGCCCGCTTGTCGGCAGCCTGGCGCTCGGCGAGGTGGCGGACGGCGAAGAGGCGGTTGCGGTTGCGCGCCGCCTCTTCGAACTCCTGCCGCTCGGCCGCCTCGTGCATCTTCCGCTCGAGGTCACGAAGGACGGGCTGCGTGTCGCCGGACAGGAACTCGACCACCTGCTCGACGAGCGCCCGGTAGTCCTCTTTCGAGACGTAGCCCACGCAGGGCGCGAGGCAGCGGTCGATGTGGTAGTCGAGGCACGGGACCCCCGAATGCCGCCCCGGCTGCGGCCCCTCGCAGGGCCGGAAGCGGAAGGCGCGGTTCAAGACGTCGAGCGTCTCGCGCACCTTCTTCGCCGAGGCGTACGGCCCGAAATAGACGACGCCGCGGCGATGGCGTTCGCGCGTGAACATGACGCGCGGGTAGTCGTCCTCGACCGTGACGGCGATGTACGGGTACGACTTGTCGTCACGCAGGCGGACGTTGAACGGCGGGCGGTGGCGCTTGATCAGGTTCTGCTCGAGGTGGAGCGCCTCGCTCTCCGTCCCGGTGACGATGATCTCGATGCGCTCGACCCGGTCGACGAGGTCGGGAACGCCGAGGCGCGAGTCGCCGCCGCGGAAGTACGAGCGGACACGCGCGCGCAGCGACTTCGCCTTGCCGACGTAGAGGACGGCGTCGGCCGCCCCGTGGAAGAGGTAGACGCCGGGCCCTGCCGGCAAGCCCCTGAGCTCGGCTTCGATTCGCTCGACGCGCGTCTCGGTGTCGATCGACATCTGCTTGCCAAGCGTAGACGTACCATCTCGTGGACGGTCTTGCGCTCACTCCGGCTTACTCTTCCGCTGCTTGCGCTCTTCCTCGCCGCGCCGGCCTCGGCTAGCGTGATCGTGGCGCGCAGTGCGACCGACGTCGCCCTGAAGGTCGACTCTTCCGGGCGCGCGGTGGTCTTCTATACCGCCGCCGGCCGCCGCCGGCACCCCCTCTTCTGGGGCGCCGTCGACGCTCGTCCCCCGTCGCCGTCGGTGCCGCAGGCGGCCTTCAAGCGCGACTACTCCGGTGGCTGGGGCGCCTTCCGCAGGCCCATCTGGAAGACGATGCAAAGCGCCTGCCGCCCCTACGACGGGCCGCCCCTCCCCTACCTCGTCACCGCCTGCACCGCGCCCGACGGAAGCTTCTGGGCGCTCCAGAACTGGGCGCGTCCGCTTCCGAACCTCGGTATCGACCCGTGGCGATCGGACCAGCGCCAGGTGGAGCTCCGTCTCTCGCACTGGACGGGCGAGCTACCGAAGCTCGAGGTCTGGCTCGACTGGGTCTACTCGAGGAGGTACCACCACCTCTTCGGTCGCTTCACGTACCGCGGCGAGCCGGTGTACGGCTTTGCCGCGACCCGGAAGGGGAACCCTCTCGACGCGTACGGCCGCCTCGTCTACGTCGACACGCTCGACTCGGCGTACGGCGCCGGCTGGAAGCGAGAGAACGCCTTCCTCACACACCGTCCGAACGGGAACTTCTGCTACGGCTTCTATCCACACGAGCCGTACGCGGGCTATCCCCCGGTCGGCCGCCGCCCGCCCGGCAACGGCGCGCGCTACCGGGTCACCGCCAACGGCCCGGGCGTAACGCCTGTCGTCGTCTGGGAAGGGAGCGGCCTCCCCAACTACGACCGGCACAACCCCGCCCACGTCGACCTCGAGCGGCGCATGAACGAGCTCGAGCAGAGCCTTGCCGCGGGCGACCAGTCGGCCACGCCCTGCGGCCAGCGCTAGCCGTGCTCCAGGCCGCTACGACCGGTGGATGAAAGAGCCGCCCGACGCCGCGCGTATCCTGGCCGGGAAGTGCGCCGTATCGCCTTCGCCCTGGCCGCGCTCTTCGCGCTCTGCCTAGCCCCCGCAGCCGCCGCCAATCCGACCATGGACGTCGGGGCCGCGGAGGACGGCGGAAAGGTGCCGGTCTTCGCCGACTCGGTGGCGGAGTTCCGGCTCGCCGCGGCCGCCGGCATGGGCGTCGTCCGCATCACGGCACTCTGGCGGCCCGGCCTGTCCGCCCCGGAACCGAGCACGGTCTCCCTCTTCCAGACGACCGCCGGCGCGGCCGCGCTCACGGGCATCCGCCTGATCGTCTCCGTCTACCCCGCGAGCAACCGCGAGGTGCCGCTCGACGCGGCCTCGCAGGCCCAGTTCGCGTCGTTCGCCGCCGGACTTGCAGCCGCGGTGCCGGCGCTCGACGACTTCATCATCGGCAACGAGCCGAACCTCAACTTCTTCTGGCTCCCGCAGTACAACCTGGACGGGACGAGCGCGTCGCCTGGCGCCTACGTCGCGCTCCTCGCGAGGACGTACGACGCGCTCAAGCGGGTGCGGCCCGAGATCAACGTCATCGGCGGCTCCGTGTCACCGGCCGGAACGGACGATCCGTCCGGCATACGGCCGTCACACTCACCGGGCCGCTTCATCCTCGGCATGGGCGAGGCCTACCGCGCCATGGGCCGCGCACGCCCGGTCATGGACGAGTTCGCCTTCCACCCGTACGGGCAGCGCTCGCAAACGCCGCCCTCGGCCGGAAACCCGAGCTCCACGAGGATCGCGCTCGCCGACTACGACAAGCTCGTCGCCTTCCTCGGACAGGCCTTCGACGGGACGCCGCAGCCTGGCTCGGACCTCCCGATCGTCTACGACGAGTACGGCGTCCAGTCGGTTGTCCCGGCGGAGAAGCAGTCGCTCTACACCCAGCAGGCGTCGCCGGTCGCTTCCGACGCCGTTTCCGAGGACACGCAGGCGGACTACTACCGCCAGGCGCTGACGATCGCCTTCTGCCAGCCGAACGTCGTCGCGTTCCTCTTCTTCCACACCGTGGACGAGACCGATCTGCGCCGCTGGCAGTCGGGCCTCTACTACGCCGACCTGACGCCGAAGACGAGCTTCGGCCCCGTTCGCGACGCCGTCGTGCTCGCGCGGCGCGGCGCCCTCGCCAGGTGCCCGGGACTCGCCGTGCCGGTGACGCCGCTCGAGATCGATTTCCGGACGCCGGCGGCAGTCCCGGCGAAGAGCCGGAGCTGGCGCATCCGGGCCGGCTGCAAACAGGACTGCGTCTACATCGCGCGCCTCGTGAAGCTTCCGAAGGGCTCGACGACCCTCGCGACGCGCGGCGCCTTGATCGGCGGCAAGCCGGCCACGATCGCGCTCCCGAAGCGGCGCGTCGCGAAGGGGAGCTACCAGCTGAAGCTCCGCCTGACGACGCGGCTGAACCCCGGCGAGCCCCTCGAGCTCGAGAGCGACCCGATCCAGGTCGGTTAGCCGCGCAGCGCGGCGACGGTCGCGGCGAGGATCTCGCCGGCGCTCCCGTCGAGCCGGATGGCCGCGCGGGCGTCGATCGAGGTCTCTCCCCTGTTCACGACGGCGACCTTCCCGCCCGCCTCGAGCGTCACGTCGGGAAGCCCGGCGACGGGGTAGACCTCGAGCGAGGAGCCGGCGACCAGGAGGAGCTGCGCGCGTCCGGCGAGCTCGTAGGCGCGGTCGATCGCCGCCTCCGGCAGGAGCTCGTCGAAGAAGACGACGTCCGGCTTGATCACCGCGCTGCAGTCCGCGCACCGCGGAGCGCCCTGCCCCGCCTCGAGGAGCGCGAGCACCTGATCGAGCCTGTAGCAGGCCCCGCAGCCCCGGCAGGTCGAGGTCCGGATCGAGCCGTGCACCTCGACGACTTCCCTGCTCCCCGCCCGCGTGTGCAGGAGGTCGATGTTCTGGGTCACGACCGCCTCGAGGAGCCCGAGCGCCTCGAGCTCCGCGAGCGCCCGGTGGGCGCGGTTCGGCCCGGCCTCGGTCAGTATCGCGAAGCGGGGAGCGTAGAAGCGCCACACCTTCTCCGGGTCGCGGAGAAAGGCGCTGAGCGTCGCGTACTCGCGCGGGTCGAAGTCGGCCCACATGCCCGTGGGCGAACGGAAGTCCGGGATACCGCTCTCGGTGCTCACCCCGGCGCCGGTGAGGGCGACGCACGGCTGGTTGTCGCGGATGAGCTCGGCGAGGCGCTCGCTCACGCGGGCGAGAGGACAGCCAGGCCCGCCGCGCGCGCCGCGTCCGCGAGCCTGGTGTCGTAGGTGACGAACGCGCCGAGGACCTCGTCTACCGGGAGGGCAGTGGCAAGGTGGATGGCATCGAGCGACCGGAGCGTCTCCGGCCCGAGCCGGGCCGCCTCGTCGAGCAGGTCGTCGTCCACTGCGACGAGGTTCATCGCGGCGAGCATGCGCAACGATCGCGCTCTCGCTTCGGAGCCGCGGCGAGACGCGCCTCGCACGACCTCCACACGCGCGAGGGCGCTCGAGATCAACCGCTCGAACGCGCGCAACTGATCGCGGAGAGCTGGCGTCTCCGCTTCGGGAACGACGAGCTTCACGAGCGCCGAGGAGTCGACGTAGGCAGAGCTGCCCGGCGCGCTAATGGAGACGCTCCTCCCGCATCTCTTCGATTGCCCGGCTCGCGACGTCGGAGATCGGCCCATCGATCGGCTCGACGTCGAGCGGGTTGCCGATTCCGCGCGTCGCACGACCCTCGCGCACCATCCGCTCGAAGGGATCCTCGACGTCCACCCACGGGACGAGCACCGCCACCGGCCGCCCCCGCTCGGTGACGACGAGCTGCTCGCCTGCCGCGACGCGCCGCAGGTGGCGGCTGAGGTTTTGGCGCAGTTCTCGAATTCCCACGGACGTCGGCACTTTCGCAAAGTAGCACCCATGTAGCTACATGGAGGGCGGGCGAGCCCGCTGCCCGCGAGGCGGGCCCGCCCGCACCCGCTTTCAGGGTAGGGAGGAACGTGTGCCCTGTGTGCAACGGGACAGTTACGATTTGGACGTGGCCGACGAAGTCGCCCAGTACGTCGCCTACACGCTCTACCGGGTCGACCCGGCCTGGAGGCGCCTTCCGGCCGAGGAGCGCGCCGTGGCGAAGGAGGCCTTCGCCGAGGCCGTCGAGGACTGGCAGGAGCGCATGACGCTGCGGACGTACAGCCTCGTCGGCGTCCGCCCCGAGGTCGACTTCATGCTCTGGAAGCTGACCGAGCGCTACGACGACCTCCGCGAGCTCGGCGCGGCGGTGAACGCGACGCCGCTCGCCGGCTGGCTGACTACGCCGTATTCCTACCTCGCGGCGGCGAAGTACTCGGCCTACTTCGAGAACGAGAACCGCCGCGGGCCCCGCCGCGTCGTCCCGCGCGGCGCCCCCTTTCTCGTCGTCTACCCGTTCGTGAAGAAGCGCGACTGGTACACGCTCCCGATGGAGGACCGCCGCCGCGCCATGCAGGAGCACGCCGAGGTCGGGAGCCGCTGGCCCACGATCACGAACCACACGACGTACTCGTTCGGGATCGACGACCAGGAGTTCATGACCGCCTTCGAGTGCGAGGCCCCGGTGGACTTCCTCGAGCTCATGAAGGCGCTGCGCGAGACCGAGGCGAGCCGCTACACCGAGCGGGACACGCCGATCTTCGTCGGCACGGCCGAGAGCATCCGCTCGATCCTCGACTCGCTCGCCAGCGCCCGCGCGGGAGTCACTGCTCCGTAGGCGCGAGCGTCCGCAGGTCGACCTCGGGGTCGCGCAGGCTCGCCGCCTCGACCCGTACCCGCCCCCCGACGAGCGGGAGCGCTCGCCGGAGGTCCCTGCCGCGGTTGACCGCGAGCGCCGCGAGGACCCGTCCCTCGCCGAGCCAGAAGCCGACGAAGCTCCGCTCCTCGAGGCTCCCGCGCACGACGACCTCGTCGAAGCCCGCTCGGAGGCCGGCGTACTGGACGTTGACGTCGTACTGGTCGGACCAGAACCAGTGCACCGGGGCGTAAGGCTCTCCCTTTCCGAGCATGCTCCGCGCCGCGGCGGGGCCCTGCCTGAGCGCGTTGTCCCAGTGCTCGGGGCGCATACGGCGCTCGTAGAGCGGGTGCCAGTGCCTCGCGACGTCGCCGGCGGCGAAGATCCCGTCGACGCCCGTGCGGCAGAGCTCGTCGACGACGATGCCGTCGTCCAGCTCGACGCCGGTGCCCTCGACCACCTCGACCGCGGGCTCGATCCCCGAGCCGACGACGGCAAAGTCGCACTCGACCCGAGTGCCCTTCTCGGTGACGACGCGCTCGACGCGTCCGGCGCCCTCGAAGGCAGCTACCCGCTCCTCGAGGTGGAGCTCGACGCCGTGCTCGCGGTGGACGTCGCCGAGCACGCGGCCGAACTCCTCGCCGAGTACCTTGTCGAGCGGCGCCTTCCCGCTCGCGATCGCCGCCACCTCGACGCCGCTCTCGCGCAGCGAGGCCGCGACCTCGGAGCCGATGAACCCCATCCCTACGACGACGGCGCGGCGGCCCGGCCGGGCCTCGGATCGGATCCGGTCGGAGTCGTGGACCGTGCGCAGGTCGTGGACGCCGTCGAGGTGCGCGCCCGGAACCGTGAGACGGCGGTTTCTCCCTCCGGTCGCGACGAGCACCTTGTCGTACGGGATCCGCTCCTCGCCCTCGAGCTCGACGGCCCGCCCGGCCACGTCGATCCTCGCCGCTCTGACGCCGAAGCGAGTCTCGACCTCGTTCTCGTCGAACCAGCCCGCAGGTCGCACGAGCGCCTTCTCGAACGGGAGCTCGCCGCGGAGGTAGTCCTTCGAGAGCGGCGGCCGCTCGTAGGGGGGCTCGGGCTCGGCGCCGACGAGGACGACGCGCCCGTCGAAGCCCTCCTCGCGCAGCGCGACCGCGGCCGACCCGCCGGCGAGGCTCGCTCCGACGATGACGAAGGTCTCACTCAATAGCCGTACGTGTGCTCGTCTTTCCACACGCGCCACATCGCGAAGCCCGCCAGCCCGAAGACCGCGAAGAAGACGAGCCGGTCGAGCCCTGTCCCGGGGTACGTCAGCGCGAAGGAGGCGATCAGGTTCCCGAGTGCGACGAGCGCGGCTCCGTAGAAGACCCCGCGCGCCCGCCGCGACCACATCGCGATCTCGCCCCGGCGACTCCGCCACAGGCTGTAGACGAACCAGACCATCGCGACGATGAAGAGGATCCGCAGCGCGTAGAGGAGCCAGAAGACCCCCTGCTCCGCGCCAGCGGCCGTGACCGCCGCGGCGATGACCACGAGGATCAGAACGCCGCGAAGGGTCGGGCTCAGATTCCTCATGCCGCGGTCAGGTAAGCGCGGACGGCGAGCGCCGAGCCGACGAGCGTCGCCCCCGTGAACCAGAGAAGGCGCTTCGCAGGCACGGGCGGAGCGTACAGCCAGGGCGAGAGGACGGCCCCGAGCGCGAAGACGCCGTAGAGGTAGTGCAGCTTGTCGGCCGTGCGGCGGCCGTCCGAGAGGAGCAGCAGCCCGATCGCGACCTGCGCGATCACGAGCGACTGGCCGAGTGCGAGCACGTGCGCGTACACGCGACCGGGCGTCCGCTTCGTCCTGACGTAGAACGCGCCCCATCCGAAGGCGAGGACGTTGACGACGATGAGGAGCACGGCGTTCGCCGCGTGGAGGCCGAGCATGGGGCTGAGCCTAGCAACGGCCCCGCTGAGGCGGCCCCGGCTTCAGGCGGGGCGCGGGACGATGAGCCTGCGGCCGCCCTGCCAGAGGGCGGCGAAGAGGAAGACCGCGGCGCCGGAGAGGACGATCACGGCCTGTGCGGCGACTGCGAAAGCGATCGCGTGCGCCGCGCTCAGACCGCTGGCGACGAGGATGGCGGCCCCCGCGCCCGCCTGCGTCGCGGCGCCTGCGGGCGCGACTGGGAGCGCACCCGCCGCCGCCGCCGTGACGAGGAACGCGATCGCGAGCCCGAGCGAGATGCTGACGCCGAGCGCCTGCAGGAGGAAGAGGAGGGCGACGCCCCGTGTGAGCCAGGAAGCCAGCACGAGCACAAGGGACTTCCACGCCTCCCGAGGGGTGACGTGGTGCGCGTGCAGCCAGCGCGCCAGGCGGAACCGGATCAGGCGGCTCGAGGCGGCGATGCGCGGCATCGTGACGACGAGAGCCATGGCGGCCAGGCCGGCGGCTGCGACGACCGCAAGGCCCGCCCGAACCGGCACCGACGCGGTCGTGGTGGCGGCGGCAGTCGAGGCGAACGGCATCAGCGCCGCGGCGTCGATGAGGCCGAGCGTGAAGAGGGAGAGGCAGAGGGCCGGAACGCCCGACGGGCAGCCCGGGTAGCGCCGGACGACGGCGACGCGGACGACGTCGTCGAAGCGGCCCGGCAACGCGACGCCGGTGAGGCAGGCGGCGGCGCTCGCGGCCGCGAGCGCCATCGGCCCAGGGCGTTCGCCGCGCGCGAAGAGCCGCTGCCAGCCGTAGGCCTTGAAGCCGGCCGCGAGGATGAGGCAGAGCCCGGAGGCGATCACGAGGCGGTAGTCGGCATGGGCCAATGGCCAGCCCGTGTTCGCGAAGTGGCGCGCAGCGAGCACGGTGGTCGCGACGGCGACGAGCACCGACAGCCCGTTGACGACAAAGCGCCCGCGCCTGGACCGCACTGCTCCCCAGATCCCTCGCATCGCATTCAGCATCGACGCGCGCCGGCCCTGCACACAACCCTCGAATTGGGTAAAGACTGGGACGCGAATGTGTCGGATCAGCAACGTGTCCTTCAGAGCGTGCGGCTCTCGTCTGGCTTCGGCACGGCCGGGGGAGATCCCGAAAAGCCCGGCTCGCCAGAAACCTGACTTCCGGAAGGTCGCTGTGAAGCTTACCTGCAAGCCAGTGAAGAGAGTGCGGATGAGAGGACTTGAACCTCCACGGGGTCGCCCCCACACGGACCTGAACCGTGCGCGTCTACCGATTCCGCCACATCCGCGGGCCAGCCGATTGTAGCGAGGGACGGTGGCTCGGCCGGTGAGCGTTGGCGGTCGAGCCACTACCATCTCCCCATCGTTCGCGTGACCCTCGGGGCACTCCTCCTCGTCGCTCTGCTCGTTCCCGCCGCCGCGGCCGGCCCGGCGCGGACCGAAGTCGTGGTCGAGCTCTCGGGGTCCCCGCTCGCTGGAGCGCGCGGGCTCGCCGCCTTCGGGCCCGCGCTCGTGATCGAGGCCGCCCAGCGGCGACTCGAAGCGCGCATCCTCGCCGCCGTGCCCGGCGCCGAGGTCACCTGGCGCTACCGCCGCGTCCTCGACGGCCTCGCAGTCGAGGTTCCGGCGGGGAGCGAGGCGGCGATCGCGCGCCTCCCCGGGGTTGCCGCGGTCTATCCGAGCGTCCGCTACCACGCCCTGCTCAGCTCGACGCCGGGCCAGATCGGCGCGCCCGAGCTCTGGGGGCCGGGGCTCTCCGGGAGCGCGGGGCGCGGAATGAAGATCGGCATCATCGACGACGGCGTCGACGCCTCGCACCCGTTCTTCGACCCGGCGGGGTTCACGGCTCCCCCCGGCTTTCCGCGCGGCGACCCCCGTTACACGTCGGCGAAGGTGATCGTCGCGCGGGCGTTCGCCCCGCCCGGCACCACGTGGAAGAACGCGGACAAGCCGTTCGACCCCGTCTACTCCTCGCACGGCACCCACGTTGCCGGCATCGCCGCCGGCGACGCGGGCACGGTCGCTCCGGCCGAGGCCGGGCGTCCCGCGCTCGAACTCTCCGGCGTCGCCCCGCTTGCTTACATCGGCAACTACAAGGCCCTGGCCGTGCCCGACCTCGGCGGGCTGAACGGGAACTCTCCCGAGATCGTCGCCGCGATCGAGGCCGCGGTCGAGGACGGGATGGACGTCATCAACCTCTCCCTCGGCGAGGCGGAGGTGCCTCCCGAGCGCGACGCCGTCGCGAAGGCGCTTGCGGGCGCGGCCGCCGCCGGCGTCGTCTCGGTCGTCTCGGCCGGCAACGAGTTCGAGGAGTACGGCGCCGGGTCCGTGACCTCGCCCGCGTCCGCGCCGGCCGCGATCACGGTCGCCGCGGCGACGCCCAACCGCCTCTTCGGCGTTCGGGCCGGTGTCGTCGGCCCGCAGCCGGTGCCCCCGGAGCTCTCGACCTTCGGAGGCCTCCCGTCCGCCGACCCGTTCCCGCGGGGGCCACAGCCGCTCGTCGACGTGCGTGCCCTGGGCGCCGACGCGCGCCTCTGCCGCGCTGCCCAGCCCTCCCTCGAGGAGGGAGCGCTCGCCGGAAAGGTCGCTCTCGTTCGGCGCGGCGGGTGCGGCGTCGAGACCAAGGTCCGCAATGCCCACGACGCGGGTGCGAAGGCGATCGTCCTCGCCGATAACGGAACCGCGGCGTTCGGCGGCGTCGAGGCGCCGTTCGGGCTTCCC
>JBGPNP010000038.1:0-12613 GCA_041487575.1 Gaiellaceae bacterium
ACTCCCCGCGCGCGGGAGTTCGAGCCCGTGGCGGAGGGCGTGCTCGCGGAGCTCGAGGCGCTCGTCGCCGCGCGCCTCGACGGCGCGCGCGCCCAGGCGCTCCGGGACGGGCTCGGGGAGGTGATCGCCCTGTGAGCGTGTGACTCACCCCCCTTTCGAGATGTAGTCCGATATGAGACTTCTAGGAGGAACCATGCACACAGAGACACCCCAGGCAGCGATCGAGCTCTTCGCCGGCGCGATGAACGCCGGCGACCTCGACGCCGCCCTCTCCCTCTACGAGCCGGGGGCGACCTTCGCCCCGCAACCGGGCGCATCTGTCACCGGGCTGCCCGCGATCAGGGAGGCCCTCGGCGGCTTCCTCGCCCTCCGCCCTGCGCTCTCGGGGCGCGTCCGGAAGGTGCTCGAGGCGGACGGGGTCGCCCTCGTCGTCAACGAGTGGTCGCTCACCGGGAGCGGGCCGGACGGCGGCGAGATCAGCATGAGCGGCGTGAGCAGCGACGTCCTGCGGCGGCGAGACGACGGGCGCTGGCTCATCCTCGTCGACGACCCCTGGGGCGCCCGCGTCCCGTGAGAGCGCTCCGGAGGCCGAGCGCCGCAAGCAGGGCGAGCGCCGCGCCGGCGGACGACGCGCCGAGGACAAAGGGAGCGGCGGGCGCCACGTGCGTCCAGAGGAGGCCCCCGGCGACGCTCGCGACGAGGAGTGAGCCGCCGGTCGCGGCGGCGAAGAGGCCGTAGGCCGTGCCCGCGGCCTCCGGGGGGGCGTGGTCCGCGACCCACGCCTTCGCGACTCCCTCCGTGCCCGCGACGTAGACACCGTAGAGGGCGAGCAGCGGCCAGACTGCGGGAGCGCCCGGCCCGAGGGCGAAGCCGAGGTAAACGAGCGCGAAGACGGCGAGGCCGCCGGCGAGCACGAGCGGCCTCGGCACCCGGTCCGAGAGCGCGCCGAGCGGCCATGCGAGCGAGGCGTAGACGAGGTTGTAGAGCGCATAGGCGAGCACGACGAGGGTCGTCCCGAGCCCGAGGTCCCTGGCGCGCAGGATCAGGAAGACGTCGCTCGAGTTCCCGAGCGAGAAGACGATCCAGACGGCCAGGACGAGCCAGAAGGAGCGCGGAAGGCTCGAGAGCGGGAGCGCAGGGTGCCCACCCTCGCGCGCCGCGACGGCGCGAGGCTCTTTCACTCTCCGGAGCAGGAGAAGGGCTGCCGCGCCGGGGGCAACACCGAACCAGAGCACGTCGCGAAGCGAGACCCCGGCCGCGAGGAGCCCGACCGCGACCAGCGGGCCGAGCACGGCGCCGGCCGTGTCGAGCGCCCGGTGGTAGCCGAAGCTCGCGCCCATGAGCTCCGGAGGCGTCGAGCCGCTGATGAGGGCGTCCCGAGGCGCCGTCCTCGTCGCCTTGCCGAGCCGGTCGACGAGACGCGCTCCCAGCACCCAGCCCCAGGCTGGGGCCGCGGCGAGCAGGGGCCGCGACACGGCGGTGGCCGAATAGCCGGCCACGACCCACGGCATCCGGCGGCGGCCGAAGCGGTCCGAGAGGCGCCCGGCGGCGCCGCGCAGCCCGACCGCGACGCCCTCCGCGATCCCCTCGATCAGGCCGATGACCGAGACCGGCGCGCCGAGCGTGACGGTGAGGAAGAGCGGCACGATCGGGTAGAGGAGCTCGCTCGCGAGGTCGTTCGCGAACGAGACCCAACCAAGAGCGCGGACGTTCTCCGGGAGGGCGCGCCGGGCTCCCGCCACCGCTGCGAACGGGTTGGAGCGGGCGGCCACGGCCGCCAGGCTAGCAGCGGCGGGCTCTGAGCTCGTTCTGAAACGAGCTCAGAGCCCGCAACGCTCCCGTGCCGCTCAGGGAAGCGCGACGAAGGAGCTCAGGAACGCGCGCGCCGACGGCGTGTCGAGGCGGTAGCTCGAGCTCATCCCCGCGCACGCCGCGTCGCCGCCGCTCGTGATCGCGACGACGGTGCTAGAGCCGCCGAGGAATCGGGGCCCGCCGGAGTCGCCGAAACAGACGCCGCCCTGCCCCGTGGCGTTCGCGTTGCTCGAGAGCCTCAGCCACGTGCCGGTCAGAGCTCCGAACGGGGACGTCGAGACCCTCCGGGCGCCGTCGTACACGAACTGCGGCTGCCCGCCTCCGGTCACGCGGTCCGAGAAGCCGTAGCCGACGTTGACGAAGACGGCGCCTCTGAGCTCCCCGGAGGCGGCCAGCCGATCCAGGAGGCCGGCCGGCGGCAGGGCTGCGGGCTGGACGCCCGCGACCGCCGACGACAGGACGACGGTGGCGAGGTCGTGCAGGTCGCCGCGATCGTGCCCGAAGGCCGGATCGAGGTGGTAGGCGCCGGGGAGAAGCGTCCAGGCGGCGGGGTCGAGCGTCGAGTCGAACGTCACCCAGACCCGGCCGACCCCCTCGTCGGCGAGGGACGCGACGCAATGACCAGCCGTGAGGAAAACCGTCGGCGAGACGAGGGTCCCCGAGCACACCGGCGACGGGCCGCTGCCCGGGAAGTCGGCGATCAGAGCGCCGACGTTGGGATGACGGGCCCCGTCGGGCTCGCCGCCGGTGACCGAGCCGGCCGGTCCGGCGATGAAAGCCGCTGCCGCAAGCGCCGTCGCGACGACGGCGAGACCTTTCTTCGTATGCCGCATGGAAGAACCTCCAGAGACGCTGCGCACCCGGCGCCGCGTCGTAGCCGCTATGCCCGCGCGCGGGCCCGGGCTGGCGCGAGCCGGCGGCCACAGCCTGCCGCAGCTTGCATACCCGGGCCCGCGGGGGCCGAGTCCTGTGCCCGGCTACCTGCCCGAGCTGAAGCCGTAGCCCCACTTGGCCTTCGCCAAAGCCGCAGCGAGAGCCACAAGGAAGACCGCTGCACTCATCACATTGATCTTCTTCACGCGCGTCACCTCCTCTCGGGTCTAGAAATGGAAGTCCTGGAGCGCCTCGGCGGCGCGGCGGTAGAGCTCGACGGCGGCGTCCTTGTCGCCACCGCGCGAAGCGAGCTCACCCTGCGCCATCCACGCGGCGGCCCGGTGGCTGATCGAGGTCAGCCGCTCGAAGCTCTCCTCGGCGGCCTGGAACAGCTCCGCCGCCTCGTCCGGGCGGCCGCGCTCGAGCAGGGCGCGCCCGAGCACGAGCTGCGCGTTCCCGATCTCGTCGATGTAGTCCTCGCGCCCCTCGAGCTGCTCGAGCGCCAGCCGCGCCTGTTCCTCGGCGAGCTCGAACTCGCCCGTCCGCAGGTGAACCTGGGCGAGCGACGAGATGGCCTGGGCCGCGTCCGTGTCGTTCCCGGCCTCGAAGGAGACCCTGACAGCGTCTTTGAGATGGCTGACGGCCGCCTCGTTGTCCCCGAGGAGGAAGTGGAGGCCACCGAGGTTGTTGAGCAGCCGGCCGACGTTCGGACGGTCGCCCCGGCGCTCGTAGATCTCCTTCGCCTGCTCCGCATAGAAGCGGGCGACGAGCCATTGCTTCGTGCGCTCGGCGACGAGCGACGCTTGGAAGTAGACGTGCGCGACCGAGTGCTCGTCGTCGATGCCCTGAGCGAGCTCGAGCGCCCGCTCGATGTCGGTGCGCGCGGAGTCGAAGTCCCGCTGCCGCTGGTAGGAGCGCGAGCGCCACTCGAGGATGTGCGTGCGCAGACGGTCGCACGGGAGCGGGGAACGGTCGCACAGCTCGAGGGCAAGTGTGAGCACCGAGACGGCGCTCCCGATCTGCGACAGCTTGTAGCGGCAGCAGCCCAGGTGGTAGAGGGCCTGCGCCCGGTCGATCTCCGTGCACGCGGGCGCCTCGGCGACCGCGCGGGCTCTCTCCGCGAGCGACTCGGCGTCGTGGAGCTCGCCGAGGTACATGCGCGCCCACGACTCCGCGAGGAGCGCCCGAACCCGGAGGGACGGGTGCGCCGTCGCGATGAGCGAGGACGGGATGTCTCGAAGGGCCGAGACGGCGTCCCCGTACCCGTGCGCCTGGTTTGCCTGCTCCGCCCAGGCGATCCGCTCGGCCAGGCGCGCGTACGCGTCGTCGAGGCCGCTGGGGCTCGGAGCCGTCGTGCCGAGCTCGAGGACGGCCGGGTCGGTCGACGTCCACGTAAGGCGCGAGCTTGTCGCTTCTGCGATCACCTTCTGACACTGGTCGATCCGGCGGCGCGCGTCGATTCCGGCTCCGGCGCGACCCGCGTCCTCGTTCGCCGTGAACCGGCGTCGCTCGGCTGAGGGACAGCCTCCTCCCCGATCCGGGTCGCCCCAGTCATGCGCCACCCGAAACGGGGATGGCGGCCGCTGCGCTGTGGGCATCGCCGTCGCCGCGAGGCGCTCCGATAGTGGACGTAAGCGCTGGAACGCGCGCAGAGACTGCCTTGGAAGCCGTCAGCACCCCTCCCGCTGCACGCAGACTTACCGCCGAGGAGGCGGAGCGGCTCTGGCGAGCCTGGAAACGCAGCGGCGACATCGGAGCGCGCGACCGGCTCGTGCTCTCGTACTCCCCGATGGTGCGCTATCTCGCCGCGAAGAAGGCGCGCGAGCTCCCGAGCCACTGTGAGCTCGGGGATCTCGTCTCGTGCGGCCTGCTCGCGCTCATCGGGGCCGCCGAGCGCTTCGACCCGGCCAGGGGCTCTACGTTCGAGCAGTACGCCTGGACGCGGGTCGCCGGAGCGATCCTGGACGAGCTGCGGCGGCAGGACTGGGCCCCCCGCTCTGCGAGACGGCTCGAGCGGGAGATCGAGAGAGCGCGCGAGCGCTGGTTCGCCGTCCATGGCACATCGCCGAACGAGGCCGAGCTGGCCCGCGCGCTGAAGATCGGGATCGGCGAGCTGCGCGACCGGCTCGAGGAGCTCGACCGCGCTTCCATCGTCTCGCTGAACGCGCCGGCCCGCGTCGGCGGCGAGGACGCCGAGGTCGAGACCGGGGAGACCGTAACGGCTCCGCCCGGGGACTACGACCCCGAGCAGGCGACGCTGGCCTCCGAGCGCAGCCTCGTCGTGCGGCGGGCGATCGAAGGCCTCAGCGATCGGGAGCGGCAGGTGCTCACACTCCTCCACGTCCACCACCTCGCGGGGAAGGAGATCGGCAAAGAGCTCGGCGTCAGCGAGTCACGCGTGTCGCAGATCCTCTCCGCTATTCGCGCGAAGCTGCGCGAGCCGGTCGAGGCGTATGACCACGCCGCCGAAGTCGCGCTGGACCGGGGAGCCCCCACGGCCGCAGCGCGTTCCTAGGGGCCGCGAAACTCAGTCCGGCCGAGACGAGCCGCCCCGGCTCTCGGCAAGCAGCTCGCCGACGGCTCCGCACGCGAGGAGGTCGAGCGCCCGGGTCGCAGCGAGCTCCTCGGCCGGCCGGCCCGCTCGACTCAGCTCGATCCAGACGCGGCGAGGCTTGCCGCTCATCTGGACGCGAAGCTCGACACCGCCGGCCGACAGCTCCCGGATTGCGGCCGCCGCCGTGTCGACGGCCAGGAGAACCTCGGACGGCGGCTGCTCGCTGATCGGCGCCGCCTGCCCCGAGAACGGGGAGCCGCCGCACCGAAAGCCGTTGTCCCCACGATCGGTGTTCGATGACCAGCTCAGGACACTCCCACCCCGGTTCGGTCGAGCATTGCTCCCGCGGTTATCGGTCGGCCCGCTCCCGGGTTTAGGGGACGCGAGCCCTACCCGATCCCCCCAGGGGCGGTCGGCTCGTGACGCGGCCGCGCGCGCTCAGGCGGCGCAGGCGAAGCGGGCTCTGAGCGGCGCGGAGCCGTCCTCGCCGACCGCCCAAACCTCTCCGCCCGGAATGGTCGCGATTCCCTCCAGGGCACCACGCGAAGGAGCGCCGTCGACGGCGTCCCACGCCGTGCCGTCCCAGCGCGCGATCAGGGCCCCGTCGCCCCCGTAGCCGACCGACCAGACGTCGTCGGTCGCGGCAGCCGCGACCGAGATCAGCGCGCTCGCCGCGACCGGGCCCTGGACGACCTCCCAGCTCGAGCCGTCCCAGTGCTCGATGAGCGCCGCGCCGGGCCCGTCTCCGGAGGAAGAGCCGACGGCCCAGACGTCGTCCGCGGCAATCGCCTCGACCCGGTAGAGCACGCTCAGGCTGCCCGGGCTCGGAGCGGGCACGATCTGCCAGGCCGAGCCGTCCCAGTGCTGGACGAGCGTCCTCGTCTCCTGGGTCGTCGCGTCAACCGAGAAGCCGACGGCCCAGACGTCGTCTGCCGCAGCCGCGCTGACTCCGAGCAAGCCCTTCTCACCTCGGGGGGAGGGAGCGACCTGCCAGGCCGAGCCATCCCAGTGCAGGACGATGTCCCGGCTGCGGCCGCGCTGCGCCGGGCTCGCGCCGACGGCCCACGCGTCGTCGGCCGAGGCGACCGACACGTCGGTCAGGTCGATCCCCGCCGCCGCCGCGGGGACCGGGAAGAACTCCCACGCCGAACCGTCCCAGTGCTGGGCGAGCGGGGTGTTCTCGCCCGCATCGCCGGCGGAGACGTACCCGACCGCCCAGACGTCGTCCGTGCCGGCGCCCGCCACCGCCGAGAGCGAGCCCGCGTCGCTCCCGGGCGCCGGCCCCGGCACGACGGCCCAGCGCGTCCCGTCCCAGTGCTCGACGAGCGCCTCGGTCGCGGCGCTCCCGGTGCGCTCGCCGACCGCCCAGACGTCGTCCGGCGCGAAGGCCTCGACGTCGAAGAGGCCTTTCCCACCGGACGGGCCGGCGACGAGCGCCCACGAGCCCTGACAACCGGCGGCGACCGAGGACGTCTCTTTGCCGCCCGAGCACCCGGCCGCCGCGAGGAGCGCGGCGAGGGAGAGGAGCGCGAGCGGGCGTGCGGCGGTCAAGCGAGCAAGGGAGTGGAGCAGCGAGGGTACACGCCGGCGGGCCCGCCGTCCTTTCCCCGGCCGGGCCGGGTAGCCTTGAGGCGTGGCCGAGCACACCGTCACCATCTGGAGCGACTACATCTGACCGTATTGCTACGTCGGCCACGAGCGGGCCGAGTGGCTCGAGCGCCGGTTCGGCGCCGCGATCGAATGGCTCCCCTTCGACCTCCACCCGGAGTACCCGGCGGAGGGGATCCCGCGCTCCGAGCTCAACGCGCGCTACGGCGAGGTGCATCGCCTGCACGTCAAGGAGATGGTCGAGGAGTCCGGCTACACGTACAACCCGCCGCCCGAGATCGTCCCGAACTCGCGCAAGGCGCTCCAGGTGACGGAGCTCGCCCGCGACCGCGGCCTGCACGAGCAGGTGCACTCCCGCCTCATGCACGGGTACTGGTCGGAGGCGGCGCACATCGGCGACGAGGAGACGCTCCTGGGGCTCGCAGAGCAGGCCGGGCTCGACCGGGCCGAGACCAAGGCGGCGCTCGACGAGGGGCGCTACCTCGACCGTATCGCCGCCGCGACGCGCGAGGCGAACCTCCACGGCATCAACGCGATCCCCGCGTTCGTCCTCGACGGGCGGCTGCTCGTCATGGGCGCGCAGCCGCACGCGCTCTTCGAGCAGGCGTTCGCAGAGCTCGACGCCATGACGGAGGAGGCGTAGTGGCCGTCTGGAAGCTCCTCGCGGCTGCCAAGAAGGCGCGGCGGACCTGGCAGCGGGTCCCGCCCGAGCGGCGCCGCCAGCTCGCCGAGAACGCCGGGCGGCAGGCGCGGGCCTACGGGCCGGTCGTCGCGAAGCGGATCCGCAAGGTCCTCGACGACTTCAACAAGCCGATCAAGTAGCCGCGGCCGTGCAGGACAGCTTCAGGCTCGGCCGCTTCTTCGGCATCGAGGTCGGGGTCAACTGGAGCTGGCTCGTCGTCTTCGCGCTCATCGTCTGGACGCTCGCGACGGGCATCTTCCCCGCACAGGACCCCGGGCTCTCCCGGGGGGCGTACGTCGCGATGGCGATCGTCGCGGCCGTCCTCTTCTTCACCTCGCTCCTACTGCACGAGTTCGGGCATGCGCTCGTCGCGCGCCGCGAGGGGATGGAGATCGAGGGGATCACGCTCTGGCTCTTCGGCGGCGTGGCGAAGTTTCGGGGCATGTTCCCGTCGGCCGGGGCCGAGTTCCGGATCGCGATCGCGGGGCCGCTCGTCTCGCTCGGGCTCGGCCTCCTCTTCACGCTCGCCGCCTGGCGCGCCGGCCTGCCCGAGGCGATCGACGGCGTCGTCGCCTGGCTCGGCTACATCAACCTCACGCTCCTCGTCTTCAACCTCCTCCCCGCGCTCCCGCTCGACGGAGGCCGCGTCCTGCGCTCGGCGCTGTGGCAGTTCCGCGGGGACTTCGCGTCGGCGACGCACATCGCCTCGCAAATCGGCCGCGGCTTCGGCTACCTCTTCATCGCGGGCGGAATGTTCTTCTTCATCTTCCACGGCGCCTTCAGCGGCGCCTGGCTCGCATTCATCGGCTGGTTCCTCCTCCAGGCGGCCGCGGCGGAGGACCGCTACCTCGTCACCCAGCAAGCCCTCGGCGGCCTGCGCGTTCGGGACATGATGGTGCGAGACCCAGTCACGACTCGCCCGGACGTGACGATCGGCGAGTTCATGGACGTCACCGTCTGGAACCGCCGCTTCACGACCTACCCGGTCACCGAGGACGGCCGCGCCGTCGGGCTCCTCCCCTTCCGCTGCATCGCCGAGGTGCCGCGGCGCGAATGGGATTTGCGCACCGTGCGCGACTGCATGCTCCCGCTCGGCTCCGTACCCGTCGTGACGGAGGACGAGTCACTGATCGACGCCGCCTCGGAGCTCGCTGAGAGCGGTGTCAAGCGGGCTCTGGTCGTCGACGGCGCGCGGCTCGTCGGGCTCCTCTCGATGACCGACGTCGTGCGCGCGTTCGACGTCCGGCGGCCGCGCCGCCGCTAGCGCCGACCGCGCCGGCCGCCGTACTTCACCACTCGACGAGCTTCCAGATCTCCGGCTGCATCACGCCCTCCTCGCCGACCTCGGCGAAGATCGCGACTGCCTCCTTCAGGTGGGCCATCGCCTCTTCGGAGCGGCCGGCCGCGTGCAGCAGGTCGGCCGCGTTGTTACGGAGCGCCGCCTCACGGTGGCGATCGCCCTGCTCCGCGCAGAGCGCGAGCGCGTCCCCGGTCAGAGCGAGCGCGCGGTCGAGCTCGCCCTCGGCCCGGTGCGCGAGGGCGAGGTTGTTGAGCGCCGCGACCCGGGCTCCCGAGTCGTGCGAGGACTCGGCGAGCGCCAGGCTCTGCTCGAGGTGCCGCCGGGCCTCGGCCGGCTTCGAGGCGAGGATGCCGAGGATGTTGTGCGCCTGGGCGCTCGCGCTCGTGTCGCGGGCGCGCTCCGCGAGCGCGAGCGCCTCTTTACGTCGGCCGCGCTGGTGAGCGGTCAGGCTGCGGTCGGCAGCGATCCGCGCGCGCCGCCCGTCCTCTCCCTCCCCGAGAGCCGCGAGCGCTCCCTGGAACGCGCTCTCCGCCAGCTCCCACTCGCCGCGGCGGTGATGGACGAGACCGATCCTGTGCTCGATCGCCGCCAGTCCCTCGGAGCCGGACTGGGCCGCGGCGATCTCGTAGCTCCGGAGCGCCCCCGCGTAGTCGCCCGCCAGCGTCTCGAGGTCTCCGATCGCCCGATGGAGCGCTGCCGTGTCAGCATGGCCGAGCGCCAGCGCGGCGTGGAAGTGAGCGAGCGCCTCGGCGTTAGCGTAGAGCGAGCGGGCATGCTCGCCGGCGGCGCGAAACCACTCCGCGGCCGCGGCGTCCTGCCCGGCGAGCCGGTAGTGGAGAGCGACGATGCTCGCCTGCGCGCCGCCGCGCGACCGGGCGGCGAGCGCGTCCGCGACGCGGCGATGGAGGAGGCGGCGGCGCGCGAGGCTCGTCTCTTCGTACGCGAGCGCCCGTGCCTGGTCGTGCCGGAAGTCGTACGCACCGCCCTCACCCTCCGCGACGATGCCCCGACGGGTGAGCTCCTCGAGGGCGCTCACCGTCTCCTCCTCGCCGCGGCCGCTCGCCTCGCGCACGGTCTCGACGTCGAACGAGCGTCCCAGGACAGCCGCGGCCGCGAGTACCTGGGCGCCCACCTCGCTCACCGACACGAGCCGCGAGCGTAGGAGGTCACGCACGGTCGCGGGCAGCGCCCAGTCCGGCTCCTCGCCCTCGAGCGCGTCGAGGTACTCGACGACGAAGAAGGGCAGCCCGCCCGTCTCCGCGTGCAGGCGCGTACCGAGCTCCGGTCCGAGGCCGGCCGCCTGGACGAGGTCGGCGACGTCCGCGAGGCCGAGGCGCGCCGGTGAGATGACGCGGGCCTGGCCAGTCCGGAGGGTCTCCGTCAGGAGCCGTCGAGCCGGATGTCCGGCCGGCGTCTCCTCCGCGCGCCACGTCACGACGATGAGAACGGGCCGTCCCTGCAGCCGGCGCACGAGGTACGCGAGGGCACCGAGCGACGCCTCGTCCGCCCAGTGGACGTCGTCGACGAAGAGGACACCGGGCGGCCGCAACCCGGACGCAGCGAGCAGTACCCCGGCGACGCCGTCGAGGAAGCGCGCCTCCGCGCCCGGCCCCTCGAGCGGCGGGGGCGCAGGGCCGAGCTCGGGCAGGAGCCGACTCGCCTCGGCGAGGGCGGCGGGCTCGACCCCGTCCGCGTCGAGCTCACGCAGGACTCCGCGCAGGAGCTCGATCACGGCGCCGTAGGCCAGGGACGCCTCGCCTTCGAAGCAGCGGGCGGCGACCGCGACCCCCCCGAGCGACCGCACGTGCGCGACGAACTCCTCGGCGAGGCGTGTCTTGCCGATCCCGGCCTCCCCCTCGAGCACAACGAGCCGGCCGTCGGTGCCGACCCCGGCATGGGACTCGAGCAGCGCCTTCCACTCGACGGCACGGCCGACCATCGGGTGGGAGTGCGGCCCCGCGGCGGCCTCGGCCCTGGGCCGCGCGGGAGCCGGCGCCCGCGCCGAGCCCTCCTTGACCGCCTGGTAGAGGGCGGTCGTCTCCTCGAGCGGCGGGACGCCCAGCTCCTGGTCGAGGACGCGGACGCAGTCGCGGTACTGCCGGAGCGCCGCCGCGCGCTCGCCGCTCCAGGCGTAGAGCTGCATGAGCAGGCGGTGTGCCGGCTCGTGGAGCGCGTCGAGGGTGAGGCGCCGGCGGGCGTGCTCGATCGCCTGCGCGTACTCGCCGCGCGCCGCGTGCCCCTCGGCGAGCCGGTCGAGCGCCGAGGCCAGCTCGCGCCGGAACCCGTCCGCCTCGAAGAGCTGCCAGTCGTCGAAGTTGAAGCTGTCGCGGAGCCCGAAGCCCGCGAGGAAGTCGCCGCGGTAGAGCCTCGCAGCCTCGCCGAGCGCGCGGAGGCACGCGGGGCAGATCTCGGACTCGGGGTGCCCGTGGTCCCGGCACTCGACGAGGAGCCGGCGGAACTCGTCCACGTCCGCCCAGACCCCTACGCGGCCGAGCGACACCGTGTCGCGCTCGGCCTCGACCCACCCGCCGGCGAGCGCCGAGCGAAGCGTCGAGAGCGTGCGCCGCAGCGCCGCGCGGGCATGCTCGGTGTCGTAGTCGGGCCAGAGGAGGTTCGCGAGCGAGTCGCGGCTCTGCGGACGACCCGTGACCGCGAGGTAGGCCAGGAGTGCGATCGCCTTGCGCGTGTCGACGGCGATCGGCGCGCCGTCGAGCTCGGCGAGCGGAGGCCCGAGGAGCGAGAGCCGGAGGCGCAGGGCGGCCATCGCCTGATCCTAGACGCAACGGATTCTCGCTCGTTACGCACGCCGTAACGATGCCGAGACGGTGGCCCGGGAGACTCGGAGCGACGCGCAAGGAGGTGCGAGATGGTTGAGCTCGAGTACAAGGTCACGATCGAACGGCCTCCTCAAGAGGTCTTCGCCTTCCTCAGCGACCCCGCCAACGACCCGAAGTGGCAGGTGGGAACACTCGAGACGCGGCAGGTGTCCGAGGGGCCGGTCGGTGTCGGGACGGCGTTCAGACAGGTGGCCCGATCCGCCGGCCGGCGCTGGGAGGTGACCTACACGCTGACCGAGTACGAGCCGCCGGTGAGATCCGCCCTCGAGGGGCGGATCGGAGGGGTTCGCTTCGCCGGCAGCTACTCGCTCGAGCCCGCCGACAGCGGCACGAGGCTCACCGTCTCCGGCGGGATGACCGCGTCGGGCCCCATGAGGCTGGCGCTTCCACTCCTGGCCCCGGTCTGGAAGCGGGATGCGAAGAGAAGCTTCCCGCGCCTGAAGGCAGCGCTCGAGACGAAGGGAGAGAGATGATCACCGTGGAGCTGGCGGAAACGATCGATCGGCCTGTGGAGGAGGTCTGGGCGTTCACCCACGACCTCTCGAAGAGCCCGCTCTGGCAGACGACGCTCGTCGAGCTCCGGCAGCTCGACGACGAGCCGTTCGGGGTCGGAACACGAATCTCCGAGACACGGCGGTTCCTGGGCCTCAAGATCGAGACGGTCTGGGAGTGCACGGCGCTCGAGCCCCCGCGGCTCTCGTCGATCAGGAGCCTCTCGGGGCCGGTCCGGTGGGGAGGCAGCTATATCCTCGAGCCCGTCGGGGAAGGAACGCGCTTCACGCTCTCGATCGAGGGCGAGATGAGCGCCTACTTCCGCGTGACGGAACCTGTGCTCAAGCGGATGACGAAGCGGGAGATGGAGGCGAGCATGGGGCACCTGAAGGACATCCTCGAGTCCGGGCTCGCGTCGCTCGAGCCGGCGGAGGCGTCGGCTGCCACGGGCTAGG
>JBGPNP010000039.1:0-12517 GCA_041487575.1 Gaiellaceae bacterium
CCTTTGGCTCGCCTCCGACCGCTCGCGCCTCGTCACCGGGCTCGCGCTCCCGCTCGACGCCGGCTGGATCGCGAAGCGTGGCGGCTAGTCTCGCCGTTCCAATAGGCTGCACGAAACAGGTGACCCGAAGTCTGGTGGAAGGAGGAGAGATGAGCACAGTCGCAACGGGAAACGAGACCACCGTCGGCACGGTTCAGCTCTACATCGACGGGGTTGCGACCGGCGACGCGGTGAAGCTGGAGCAAGCGTTCCATCAAGACGCACGGATGTACGGCGCCGTTGACGGGCAGCGCTACGACATCCCGATATCCGAGATGATCAAGATGGTCGAGTCACAGCCGGCGAACACCGACGGCAGCTTCCGTGCGTCGGTCCGAGCTGTCGACGAGGAGGGCGACGCGGCGATCGCGACCGTCGAGGAGCACGGCTTCTGGGGCGTACTCTCCTTCGTCGACTACTTCTCGTTGGCGCGCATCGAGGGCAGCTGGAAGATCGTCAACAAGATATTCGCGCAGACCGGCGGATCGCTCTCGGCAAGCTAGCGGTACCGCTCGACGATCGAGCGGATGCAGGCGTTGACGACGTCCGGCTTGTGACCGAACGCCGAGCAGTGGCCGAGGCCCTCGAGCAGGTGGAAGTGGCCGTCCGGGGCCGTCTCCGCGACGAGCCTGCCGCGCGCCGGCGGCGTCTGCATGTCGTGCGAGAACGCGATCACGTGGAGGGGGACGCGGCACCCGGGCAGGCGCTCGAGCGAGTCGAACTCGACGCAGGCCTCCCACTGCGCGGCCAGCTCCTCGCCGTCGCGCTCCCCGTAGTCGCGGTCGACGATGGGCCGAAGCCGGGCCCAGAGCTCGTCGTCCCCGAGCACCTCGTTCGGGAACATGAACGCGCCGTAGTGCGCCGTCGCGAACGCCCTCGTGAGCGCGCCTCCGGCCCGCCGGAAGGCGATCTCGGCCTCCTCCCACTCGCGCACGTACCCCGTCGCGCGCGCGTACGTCCCCATGAGGACGGCGCAGCGGACGAGCCCGGGGTGGTCGAGCGCGACCTGCTGGGCGATCAGCGAGCCCATCGAGAGGCCGGCGAGGATGACGGGCGGGTCGCAGACGGCCTCGATCAGAGCGGCGCAGTCGGTGCCGTAGAGCGCCATCGGCCAGGGCGGCCGCCGCTCGGAGGTCGTCCGGCCGACGCCGCGGGCGTCGTAGGTCGTGTTGCGGAAGTCGGCGAACGCCGGGGTCTGGAACTCGTGCCAGTCGTTCCCCGGCTGGTCGCCGCCGGCGAGCCAGACGAGGTCCGGGCCGTCGCCCACCTGCTCGTAGCAGAGGGTCGAGTCGCCGAGGTGGAGCTCGGGCATCAGACGCAGTCCCGGGGGATCGTCTTCGTCCACGCCTTCGTGAAGACGCGGACGTCCCCCTCGTAGCCGTCGAGCGAGTTGGAGACGTGGAAGCGCTCGGCATCCGCCGAGATCGCGCTCGAGGTCTCGACGCGGACGCGCCAGCCGTCCCGAGCTAGGTTGTCGGTACGGTCAGAGCGGGCGTACGCGGAGAGCGGGTCGCCCGCGACGATCGTGAAGCGGTCGAAGCCGGTCGTCTCGAACTCGATCCCGCTCCGGCGGATGCGCCTGCGCCCGCCGTAGTCCTGCTTCAGGGTCAGCTCGAAGCGGCCGCCCGCCACGTCGCGGACGACCTCGGTGCCGACCTCCTCTGCGCGGAGCACGTCGTGCTCGAGCGGCGGCGCGGACTCGGGCTCCTGGAAGGGAGCGAGCGCCGCGTCCTCGGCGCGCGCCGGGCGGACCGGGAGGTCGAGGCGACCGGAGTAGACCGTGAGAGTGACAGGCTCGGGCGACGGCCAGGCCCAGGGCCAGTAGGTCGGCGAGACGGCGACGCGCAGGCGGTGCCCGGGGAGGAAGGCGTGGCCGACGACGTTCAGGCGGATCGTGACCCGGTAGCGGCGGCCCGGCTCAAGCGGGGACGGGTGCTCGTGCGAGTCGCGGTGCGCGAGGTTCAGGAGCCCGCGCGTGACGAGCGTCGAGGCGCCGCCGGGCTCGACGTCGCAGAGACGGACGCAGACGAGCGCCTGCGGCCGATCGGAGGAGACCTGGAGCTCGACCTCCGGGAAGCCGAGAAGCTCAAGCCGCTCCGCGAGGGGCTCCGAGCCCCAGCAGAGGGAGAGGCCGTCCTCGGGCCGCTGGTCGGGCGGAAGCTCGTCGGCGTTCCCGTACGGACACCAGTCGCCGGCAAGGAGGCCGTGCTCCTGGGCGCCGACGACCTGCTCGGCGGGGAAGCGGAGCTCGACCGGCCGCAGCTCGGTCCTCGGTGAAGGCCACGCCTCCTCGGCGACCCACCTTCCGGGCCGCTCGGCGTAGAAGGGGGCCGGCGGGACCGAGTCCTGCATCCAGGCCCGGAGAACGGGCTCGCCCATGATCCCGGTGTCGATCCCCTTGAGCCAGTGGTCCCACCAGCGCAGGACCTCCTGGAGGAAGCCGATCGCCGGGCCGGGGACGCCCTCCTCGGGATAGCAGTGAGACCACGGCCCGACGAGCGCCTTCTTCGGGCCCGGCAGCCCCTCGAGCAGGCGGAAGACCGAGTTTCTGTACGGGTCCGCCCAGCCGCCGACCGCGTACACCGCCGCCTCGATCGCTGCGTAGTTCTGGCAGACCGAGCCCTGCCTCCAGAAGGCATCGCGACGCTGGTGGGAGAGCCACGCCTCGATGAACGGCGGGCTCTGCTCCATCCGCTCGAGCCAGAGCTCCCGC
Source organism: Gaiellaceae bacterium (assembly GCA_041487575.1). Lineage (GTDB taxonomy): Bacteria > Actinomycetota > Thermoleophilia > Gaiellales > Gaiellaceae > JBGPNP01. The sequence goes on from JBGPNP010000039.1 coordinate 2,753, forward strand.
CAGCGCTCGCCCACGACCGCCGGGTCAGGCGGGCGGGCATTGAAGGCGAGCATGGTCGAGGCCCAGGAGAGGGCGTCGATCCCGAGCAAGCAGCCGCCCATGTAGTGGACGTCGTCGGCGTAGCGGTCGTCGGTCGAGCAGAGTGTGACGATCGCCCGGAGCGAGGACGGGCGGCGGGCGGCGACCTGGAGGGAGTTGAAGCCGCCCCAGGAGATCCCGAACATGCCCGTCGCGCCCGTGCACCAGGGCTGCGCGGCGAGCCAGGCGAGCACCTCGACCGCGTCCTCCTGCTCCTGCGGCAGGTACTCGTCGAGGAGGATCCCCTCGGAGTCGCCGCTCCCGCGGATGTCCACGCGCACCGAGGCGTAGCCGTGGCCGGCGAAGTAGGCGTGCCGCGCGGCGTCGCGGACCGCAGTGCCGTCGTTCTTGCGGTACGGGATGTACTCGAGGAGCGCAGGCACCGGATCTGCCTCGGCGTCGTCGGGGAGCCAGATCCGCGCCGCGAGGCGGCAGCCGTCGCTCATCGGGATCCAGACGTGCTCGAGCTCGTGCAGGCTGCGGGGGAGGTCTGTGCGGACCGTCTTCACAGGCAGTCGCGAGGGACCGAGAGGCTCCGCGCCTTCGAGTAGACGCGGGTGTCGCCTTCGTAGGCGTCGAGGACGTTCGTGACCCGGAAAGCCTCGGCGTCGGCGGAGAGGCTGCTCGACGTCTCGACCCGGACCCCCCAGTCGCCCCGCGCGAACGTCATCGTCCACTCCGAGCGGGTGAGGGCCGAGAGGGGATCCCCTTCGACGATCGCGTAGAAGTCCGTCCCTCTCGTCTCGAACTCGACGCCGCTTCCCAGCAGCCGCTGGGCGCCGTGGCCGTACTCCTCGGCCCAGGTGAGCTCGTAGCGGCCGGAGGCCGCGTCGTAGCGGAGCGCGCGGCCCGCCGACGGCGCCGGCGCGGCCTCGTATTCCACGGGAGCGGCGCCTTCCGGGGGACCGAAGGGCGCGAACACGTCGTCCTCGGGCTGCGGAGCACGGACGGGCAGACGGAGCTCGCCCGCGTGCACGGTGAGGGTGACGGGCTCGGGCGAGGGCCAGGCCCAGGGCCAGTAGGTCGGCGAGACCGCGACGCGCAGGCGGTGCCCGGGCGGGAAGGCGTGGGCGATCGCGTTCAGGCGGACGGTGACCGCGTAGCGCTTCCCCGGCTCGAGCGGCGCCGGGTGCTCGTGGCTCTCGAGGTGCGTGAGGTTCAAGAGCCCCCGCGTCACAAGGGTGGACGCTCCGCCCGGAGCGACGTCGCAGAGGCGGAGGCAAACGAGCGCCTGCGGGCGGTCGGCGGAGAGCTCGAGCTCGACCTCGGGGAAGCCGAGGATCTCGAGCCGCTCCTCCAAAGGCTCGGAGTCCCAGGAGAGCGAGAGGCCGTCCTCGACCCGCTGGTCCGCCGGCGGGTCGCCGGGTATGCCGAAGCCGCACCAGGCGCCCGCCGAGTGGCCGGCTCCCTCCGAGCCGCAAATCGATTCGCCGGCGAAGCCGAGCCGGATCGCCCGGGTCTCCACGTTCGGGGAGGGCCAGGCGGGATCGGCCAACCAGCGGCCCGGGCGCTCGTCGTAGTGCGGCTGCGGCTCGACCCTCTCCTGCATCCAAGAGCGCAGCATCGGCTCGTCCATGATCCCCGTGTCGATCCCCTTGAGCCAGTGGTCCCACCAGCGCAGGGCCTCCTGGAGGAAGCCGATCGCCGGGCCCGGCACACCGTCCTCGGGGTACTGGTGCCCCCAGGGGCCGACGAGGCCCTTCCTCGGGCCGAGGAGGCCCTCGAGCAGGCGGAAGACCGTGTTTCGGTAGGCGTCCGACCAGCCGCCGACGGCGTAGACGGCGGCCTCGATCGCTCCGTAGTCCTCGCAGACCGAGCCCTGCTTCCAGAAGGCGTCGCGGCGCTGGTGGGAGAGCCAGGCCTCGACGAAGGGCGGGCTCCCCTCGAGGCGCTCGAGCCAGAGGTCGCGCCAGCGCTCGCCGGCGACCGCCGGGCTCGGCGGTGTCGCGTTGATCGCGAGCATGGTCGTCGCCCAGGAGAGCATGTACATGCCGAGCCCGCACCCACCCATGTAGTGCACGTCGTCGGCGTAGCGGTCGTCGGTCGAGCAGAGGGTGATGATCGCCCGGAGCGAGGGCGGGCGCCGGGCCGCCACCTGGAGCGAGTTGAAGCCGCCCCAGGAGATCCCGAACATGCCGGTCGCGCCCGTGCACCAGGGCTGCGCGGCGAGCCAGGCGAGCACCTCGACCGCGTCCTCCTGCTCCTGCGGCAGGTACTCGTCGAGGAGGAGCCCCTCCGAGTCGCCGCTCCCCCGGATGTCGACCCGCACCGATGCGTAGCCGTGGCCGGCGAAGTAGGGGTGGCGCGTCGAGTCCTCCATCGCCCCCCAGTCGTCCTTGCGGTACGGGATGTACTCGAGAACGGCCGGCACCGGTCGCTCCTCGGCGTCTTCCGGCAGCCAGATCCGGGCGGAGAGACGGCAGCCGTCGCTCATCGGGATCCAGACGTGCTCGATCTCGTGCACGCGGCGCGGGAAATCGGTCTTGACCCGCTTCACAGGAGCACCCGCGGGACCGACTCGACCCAGCTCCTGCTGTGGTGGAGCGCGCCGTTCACCGAGAGCTCGAGGTCGATGGTGACGTGGAAGTGCGTCGCGCTCGCCTGGACGAGGACGTCGGAGCGGCCCTCGACGACGGCAGTCGGGCGGCGGATCCGGCTCACGTGCCGGCCGTGCGCGCTCGCGGAGGCCGGGTCGGCGGGGTCGCAGCTCGCAGTCAGCGCGTACTCGCGGGCGACGACCGTCGAGTCGTTGATCCGAACCTCCCCGGCCTCCTCGATCTTGACGGCCGTCCGGCCGGTGAGGACATCGTGGACGACCTCCCACACGGGCGGGTCGGGCCGGTCTGTGTGCCGCTCCATCGCGACCGGCGAGGGCAGGAAGGCAGGCGGCGCCGCGCTCCCCTGCGCCGGTACGGTCGGAAGGACGAGCCGGGAGGGCCTGGATTCCCCGCGGTAGACGCGGTTCGTGGCAGGCTCGGGCGTCGGCCAGACGTTCGGCCAGTCCGCGCTCGCTACGGCGAGCCGGATGCGGTGGCCCCGCTCGAAACGCCAGGCGGTCGTGTCGATCTCGATGGCGAGCTCGACGACCTCCCCGGGGGTGAGCGGCTCGGGGTCGGCGAGCGAGGTCCGCCGCGTCGCGTTCAGCATCCCCTTGGCGACGAGGTGCGAGGTGCCGTCGGGCGCGACGTCCGAGAGGCTCGCGGCGAAGCCGATCACCGACGCAGTCGAGGCGGCATGGAGGACGGCGCGCGGCCTGCCGACGACGTGGAGGTCCCCCTCGAGCGGCGGCGATGTGTAGAGGAGCGAGAAGGCCTCGTCGAGCCGCTGATCGCCCGGCAGCCCGAACTGGAGCCCGCCCGACCAGAGTCCCGCCGTCACGCCGACCGTCGGGACGTACTCGAAGGAGTCGTCGCCGGCCGCGCCGGCCTCGTCCGCGAGAGCGTTCCCAGCGCCGAGGTAGAGCGTGCGCTCCCCTGCCCCCGGTGCGGGCCAGTCCGTCTCGGCCCGCCATACGCCGGCCGCGTCGAGGCGGTCGACGGCCGGCTTCTCGGAATGCTGAACAAAGAGGACGACGGGCGGCTCGTCCATGATCCCGGTGTTCTTGTCCTTGCACCAGTGGTCGAGCCAGCGCACGACTTCGTGCAGGTGGTCGATGCGCGGGCCGGGGATGGCGACGTCCGGGACGGCGTGGTTCCAGGGTCCGACGAGCACCTTCTTCGGGACTTCGAGGGCCTGGTAGAGCCGGAGCGGCGGGTTCGGGTAGCCGTCGCGCCAGCCGCCGATCATGAAGACCGGGCACTGAATGCGGTCGGCGATGTCGCGCACCGACCCGTGCCGCCAGTAGGGGCCGTCCGTCTGGTGGGCGAGCCACTTGAGCAGGTAGGGCTCGTTGCGCTCGATGTGCTCCTCCCAGATCGTCGCCCAGTCCCCGCCTGAGAACTCGGGGTAGGGCGGGAGGACGTTGTAGGCGATCATGAAGTTGCCGTAGTGGCCGACGTCGTAGTACTTGCGGAGGAGGCCGCCGCGATAGTGGCAGTCGTCCGTGTAGCGGTCGTCCGTGAAGTACATGGGGATGATCGTCCGGAGGTGCGGCGGCGCGTGGGCGGCGACCTGGAGGGACGTGAAGCCACCGTAGGAGATCCCCATCATGTTGACGTTGCCGTCGCAGAACGGCTGCGCCGCGAGCCACTCGATCGCGTCGTAGCCGTCGAGCTGCTCCTGGAGGACGTACTCGTCCGTGTTGACGCCCTCCGAGGCGCCGGTACCGCGGATGTCCACGCGCGCGACGACGTAGCCGTGGCGCGGAAGGTCGTAGTAGAAGCGCGTGCCCGGGACGACCTCGTCCTTCCGGTAGGGGATGTACTCCATCACGACCGGCAAAGGCTCTCCGGTGTCGTGGTCGGGCATGTAGAGGTCGGCGGCGAGGCGAACGCCGTCGCGCATCGGCACGAGCACGTTCTTGACCACCTTGACCCCTCGAGCCGGTGTCATCCTTGCGGCGTTCATAGTCCGCCTACGGCGGTCGTGTCAAGCGCGGCCTGCGACCTGGCTGCCCGTCACCCGGCCCGCGATGGCCATAGCTTGAATTGATCAATCGCCTCCAGAACAATCGCGACCGAGGTCGTGTAGGTTCCGGTCGATGCGCCGGATACGCGTCCTCGTCGGCATCGTCGCCGTCTCTGCCGTGGTCACGGCCGGCGCGTGGGCGGCCGTGCACGGCTCACGCGAGAGCGCTGCGACGAAAGCGTCGGCCGCAGCGATCGACCCGCACGTCGCCGCGGGCGCCCACTGGTTCGTGCAGTTCGCCTGCGGCCAGTGTCACGGCGATCTCGGGCGCGGCGGCGTCTCGAAGTACGTGCCTTCGCTGGCGAGCGTCGGCAAGACGCTTACAGTCAAGCAGCTGACGTCGATCATCCAGCACGGGCTCGGCGAGTCGGCCAACCCGAAGCGGCCCTTCATGCCGGTCTGGGGCCCGGTGATCTCCAAGACCCAGGTCTCCGACCTCGTCACCTACATCCGCGCCGGGCTCCCGTTCGTCCCCTACGCGGTCCCCCGTCCGATTCCCCAGGGCCAGGGCGACGTCGTCGCCGGCGCCGCCCTCTACGAGCGCTACGGCTGCATCAACTGCCACGGGCCGAACGGGCTCGGCGGCGTCCCCAACCCGGGCTCGCCCGACAAGGCGATCCCGCCTCTGGCGGGACAGGTCTTCCGCGAGGAGTTCAACACCGACGCGAAGATCATCGAGTTCATCGTCAGCGGCAGCGTGATCGGCAAGCCGCCGATCACGGCCATGCCGCACTGGGGCGGGATCATCTCGAACACGCAGCTCAAACAGCTCGTCGCCTACCTGAAGGCGCTGAAGTAGCGGGCCGCCGGCCTACGGAACGGCCTCGGGCGTAACCGTCCTACTTCGGCGGCAGCGAGGCGGCAAACGCGACCGACTGGTCGACCCAGGCCTGCAGGGACTCGTCCTCGGCGATCCCATCCGGAGCGACCATGAGCCAGCCCTTCATCGGCCTGCCCGTGATGTCCATGACCTTCGCGCCCGGCCGGGCGAGCGCCTCCCCTGCCCGCTCGGCCGCGAGGCGGGCGATCAGCCACTCCCGGTAGACGCCGACGCTCATGTTGCCGTTCACGAGGAACGCGACGCCGCCGAACATCCTCTTCTCGGTCACGGCGCCGTTCCCCTCGAGCAGGTCGCGCAGGCGAGCTGCCAGGATCTCGTCGTGCGGCATGCGCCCGGACTGTAGAGCCGGACGCAGGCCGTGGCAAGAACCAGCGATTGCCCCGACCGCGGATCCGAGCGCGCACGGATGCCAGGCGGGAGCGAGGAAAAAATGAAGACGCTACGGACACCCAGCCGATCGTCGAGGCGCGAGCCGTCGAGACGATCTACGGGGCCGGGCGCCGCGGTCGTGCATGCCCTCAGCGGCGTCGACCTCTCCGTCGAGCGCGGCAAGATGGTCGCGATCATGGACCCTCCTAGAACGTCATCGCCGACTTCGCACGAACGCCCCGCTGGGAGAAACACAAGCTTCGCCGTCCCGCGGGCGAACCTCGCGATCGTCTTCAGCGTCGCGGCCACGTTCCTGCCGGCGCGCAGAGGCTCTCCCGTCTACCCGGCCGAGGCGCTGCGCTACCAGTAGAGTTCGCGAAAGGCGCGCCGGGAAGACTGGTCGGCATCTGACTATGGCCGCCCTTACCGACTTCTTCCCCAAGCTCCTCGTTCTCGCGGGCCTCCTGCTCGCAGCCCTTGCCGCGGCGCCTCTCGCGCAGCGGCTTCGCCTGCCCGGGCCGGCGGCGTTCCTCGCGGTCGGGATCATCGCGGGCCTGACCGGCGTTGCCCCGACGGAGGACCTTTCGCCGGTGACGCTCGAGCAGATCGGCGCCGTCGCCCTCTACGCCATCCTCTTCCAGGGCGGCCTCGCGACAGGCTTCCGCGCGTGGCGCCGCTCGGCCCAGCCGATCGTCCTCCTTGGGCTGCCGGGGACGGCGGCGACTGCCGGCTCCCTGGCCGTCTTCGCTCACTTCCTGCTCGGGCTCGACTGGCCGCTCGCGTTCCTGATCGGCATCGCGCTCGCGCCGACCGACCCCGCGGCGGTCTACGCGGTCCTACGGGGCCAGCAAGGAGAATCGCGAGCACGCACGATCCTCGAGGGGGAGTCCGGGTTCAACGACCCCGTCGGGATCTCGCTCATGGTGGTCGCCGTGGCGATCGTCTCGGCGGACGGCGGCTCCTACTCGGAGGGCGCGGTCAGCCTCGTCGAGGAGCTCGGCATCGGCCTCGCGGGCGGGATCGCCGGCGGCGTTCTGCTCATCGCCGCGCTGCGCGCCACGCCGCACCTCGAGGAGAGCCTCCAGTCCGTGGCGATCCTCGGCGGCGCGGTCCTCGTAGGCGCCGCAACCGCCACGCTTCACGGGAGCGGCTTCCTCGCCGTCTACCTGTCCGGCCTCCTGGTCGCCGACCGCTGGGCCGAGCAGGACGGACGCCACCACGCGGTCCCCGAGTCGATCGCGGCCGCCGCCGAGCCGGTGCTGTTCGGTCTCCTCGGGGCGTCGTTCGCGCCGCTCGTCGGCGGCAGCGACATCGCGAAAGGCCTCGCTCTCGCGGTCCTGACCGCGTTCGCTGTCCGTCCAGTCGTTGCCGTGGCCTGCCTGGCGGGGACACGGCTGGGACGGGCTGAGCGCGTTCTGGTCTCCTGGGGCGGGCTCAAGGGCGCTGTGCCGCTCCTCCTCGCGGCGTACCCGGCGCTCGAGAGCCTCGACGGCGCCGAGACGACGCAGGCAGTCGTCCTCGTCGCAACCGCGGCGTCGATCGTCGTCCAGGGGGCCACCCTTGCGTTCGTTGAAGGCCGCGTGCCCGCCACGGCTCCCTGACGCCCTCGCCGAGCAGCTCGGCCGCCTTCTCGACCCGCGCTTCGCCTCCGGCATCCAGCGAGCGTGTTCCTTGCGCTTCGCGACGAAGACAGCGTGGTGCGAGGCCGCGGTCCAGAACGGTAGACTTCGCTCTGCCCGGTATCCGAACGGAGCTGGAGCCTCATGACGTTTCGATCGGTATGCGTCGTCGGCGCGGGCCGCGCCGGCCGGGCGATTGCCGCCCGGCTCGGCGAGCGGCTCCCTACCCGCACGACCGGGCGCGAGCTCGGCTGCGGCGACGCAGACCTCGTCCTCCTCTGCGTCCCCGACCGGGCGATCGCCGAGGTCGCGGGCGCGATCCCGGCCGGGCCGTGGCTCGCGCATGTGAGCGGCGCGTCCAGGCTCGGCGCGCTCGCGCCGCACGAGCGGCGTTTCAGCGTCCATCCCCTCCAGACGTTCCAGGCCGGACTCGGGCCCGAGCAGCTCGACGGCGCCTGGGGCGCGGTCTCCGGCGAGAGCGAGGAGGCGATCGAGGCCGGGGTCGAGCTCGCCCGGATCCTCGGGCTCGTGCCCTTCCTCCTCCCGGACGACGAGCGCCCGATCTACCACGCCGCCGCGACCGTGTCGGCGGGCTTCCTCGTCACCCTGCACGAGGTCGCCGCCGAGCTCATGCGCGCGGCGGGCGCGCCCCCGGAGGCGCTCGAGCCGCTCATGCGGCGGACGATGGAGAACGGCTTTCGCCCGACCGGCCCCCACTCGCGCGGCGACTGGGAGACGGTGGAGCGGCACCTGCAGGCCGTCCGCGCGCGCCGGCCGCAGCTGGAGCCCGTCTACCGGGCGCTCTCGGACGCGACAGCGCTTCTCGACGCAAGCCGAGAAGCGCTGATCGCAGGAGGAGAGCCCGCGCTGTGACGTCGGTCTCCTCTTGGTCGACGTCTTGCCGCCGCAGTCGGGACAAGGTCGTATGAGGACGGCCCGGACGATCTCGGAGGTGCGCGCCGCCCTGGCTGCGTTCCGCGCCGGGGCCGGGATCGGCCTCGTGCCGACCATGGGGGCGTTCCACGCCGGCCATCTCTCGCTCATCGAGGCGGGGCGGCGGGAGAACGGGGCCGTCGTCGTCAGCATCTTCGTCAACCCGACCCAGTTCGGGCAGGGCGAGGATCTCGACCGCTACCCCCGTGACGAGGCGCGCGACGCGCGTCTCGCCGAGGAGGCGGGGGTTGACGTCCTCTTCGTCCCGCGCGTGGAGGAGATGTACCCGGATGGCTTCCAGACCTGGGTCGAGGTGACCGAGCTCTCGCAGGGCATGGAGGGCGCCGCCCGGCCCGGACACTTCCGCGGAGTCGCCACCGTCTGCCTCAAGCTCTTCAACATCGTCCGGCCGAGCCGGGCCTACTTCGGCCAGAAGGACGCGCAGCAGGCGGCGGTGATCGAGCGCCTCGCCCGCGACCTCGACCTCGAGCTCGAGATCCGCGTCCTCCCCACCATCCGGGACGACGACGGCCTCGCGCTCTCCTCGCGCAACGCCCACCTCTCCCCGGAGGAGCGGGAGGCGGCGCGCCAGATCCGCCGCGCCCTCCTCGGCGGCGAGTCTGCCCACCGGGAGGGCCGGGACCCCGCCGCGGCCGTCCGCACCGTCCTCCTCGAGGAGCCGCGCCTCGCCCCCGACTACGTGGAGGCGGCCCGCCTGAACGGCCGCCTCGTTCTCGCCGCCGCCGCCCGCGCCGGCTCCACCCGCCTGATCGACAACGTCGTGCTGGAAGGAGAACGCTCATGAGCACGCGCCCGCGCGCCGGCGGGAAGCTCCCGCTCACCGACCTCGCCGAGATGAAGCAGCGCGGCGAGCGCATCGTCATGGTCACCGCCTACGACTTCCCGAGCGGGCGGCTCGCCGACGCGGCCGGCATCGACGTCGTCCTCGTCGGCGACTCCGCCGCCATGACCGTCCTCGGCCACGACTCGACCGTCCCGGCGACGATGGAGGACATGGTCTTCCTCGCACGCGCGGCCGCGCGCGGCGCCCTGCGTCCGCTCGTCGTCGCCGACATGCCCTTCGGCTCCTTCCAGGTCTCGGACGAGGAGGCAATCCGGAACGCCGTCCGCTTCGTCAAGGACGCGGGCGTGGACGCGGTCAAGCTCGAGGGCGCGGGCCCGACGCTCTCGCGCGTCCTCGCGCTCGTCGGCGCGGGCATCCCGGTCATGGGCCACATCGGCCTGACGCCGCAGTCGGCGACGATGCTCGGCGGCTACAAGGCGCAGGGCCGGACGGCGGCGAAAGCCCGGCAGCTCCTCGACGACGCGCTCGCGCTCGAGGCGGCAGGGTGCTTCTCG
>JBGPNP010000040.1:0-12405 GCA_041487575.1 Gaiellaceae bacterium
ATTTTCCGCGGGGGTTCTCGGCGAAGGACGCTGTGCGTCTTTCGCGGCAGCGGTTTGTCCCATCGCTTCGCTCGGGAGTCTCGTCGAAACGAGGTTGGCCTATGAGCGTCACCGCGGCTAAGGGATTCGCCGCCGCGGGCGTCGCCTGCGGGATCCGGAAGCCGGGGGCGCTCGACCTGGCTCTTCTCCGGTCGGTCGAGCGGGCGACCGGTGCTGCGATGTTCACGAAGAACCGCGTCCAGGCAGCGCCCGTCCTCGTCTCGAAGGCGCATCTAGCCGCCGCCGAGCCCCAGGCCGTCGTCGTCAACTCGGGGACCGCGAACGCGGCCACCGGCATGCGCGGCGAGATCGACGCGATCGCCACCGCCTCCGAGGCCGCACGCCTTCTCGGCCTTCAGACGGAGGAGGTGCTCGTCCTCTCGACGGGCGTCATCGGCGCGCCGCTCCCGCTCGGGAACGTGCGCGACGGGCTCAAGAACGCGGCCGCGTCCCTCTCGCCCGCAGGCGGCGCGGCGGCGGCCGAGGCGATCCTCACGACCGATACCCGGACGAAGACCGCCGTCGCGGCCGGCCCCGGGTTCACGGTCGGCGGTATGGCGAAGGGCTCGGGGATGATCCATCCCGCGCTCGCGACGATGCTCGCCGTCGTCACGACCGACTACCCGCTGGAGCCGGGGGAGGCGATCGAGTTCCTTCGCCCGGCCGTCGAGGAGAGCTTCAACCGGATCTCTGTGGACGGCGAGTGCTCCACGAACGACACCGTGGTGCTCCTCGCCAACGGCGCATCCGGCACGAAGCGAGACGACGAGGCCTTCACCCAGGCGCTCCACGCGGTGTGCGCGAGCCTCGCGAAGCAGATCGTCGAAGACGGCGAAGGCGTAACCGTCCTGCTCGAGATCGCAGTGACGGGAGCCGCGACCGACGCAGAGGCGACCGCGATCGCACGGCGGATCGCAACCTCCCCGCTCGTGAAGACGGCCGCCTTCGGCCACGACCCGAACTGGGGCCGCGTCCTAGCCGCAGCCGGCTCGGCGAGCTGGAACGGCGGCTTCGCCCAGCTCGACCCTGACCGGGTCAGCCTCGCCTTCAACGGCACAACCGTCTTCGCGAACGGCATCCCGGTCGGCGCTCAGCCGGCGCTCGACGGGCCCGCGCTCGCGATCGACCTCGACCTCGGGCTCGGGAACGGCGCCGCCTCCTATCTCGCAACGGATCTTTCCTACGACTACGTGCGTATCAACGCGGAGTACACGACGTGACCCCGGCCCTTCTCAACAGGCTCGAACCGTCGCCACACGGTTCGAGCCTGGGAACGACGTGAAGCCCCTCGTCGTGCTCAAATGCGGCGGCGCCGTCGCCTCCCAGGCGGTCGAGCCCGTCCTCGCTCTGCGCGCCGAGGGCTATGCCGTCCTCGTCGTCCACGGCGCCGGCCCCCAGATCTCGGCGGAGATGGAGCGCCGCGGCCTCCCCGTCGAGTTCGTCGGCGGGCGCCGCGTGACGTCGCCTGAGGCGCTCGACGTCGTTCGGGAATCCCTCGTGAAGGTCAACGCGGTGCTCTGCACCGCGATCGGGCCCCTCGCCACAGGCTTCATGGGGGACGAGATCGGCCTCACGGCAACGCGGATTGCCAAGCTCGGCCTCGTCGGAGATCCGACGCCCTGTCGCCCCGCGCCGGTCATCGACGCGCTCAGGCGGGATCGCATCCCGGTCATCGGTCCCCTCGCGAAGGGGCCGCTCAACGTCAACGCCGACGAGGCTGCGGCCGCCCTCGCCGTCGGCCTCGGAGCTGAGCGGCTTCTCTTCGTTACCGACGTCCCGGGAGTGCTGGTCGAGGGAGACGTCCTCCCCTCGATCGGCGCCGACGAGGCCGACACCCTTCTTGGCAACGGGACGTTCGAAGGCGGGATCGTGCCCAAGCTGCGGGCCGCGGTGCGGGCCACGCGCCTGGGCGTCCAGTCCGAGATCGGCGAGACAGCAGTGATGCCGTGACGCCGCTCGAGGAGCTGACCCAGGCACCGCTCCTCCCTACCTACGCGCGTCACGACGTCACCTTCGTGCGCGGCCAGGGCTGCTGGCTCCTCGCCGACGACGGCCGCCGCTATCTCGACTTCGCCGCCGGCGTCGCGGTCATCGGGCTCGGGCACGGCCATCCGGCGGTCGTCGCCGCCGCGCACTCGCAGATCGACCTGCTCTGGCACGCCTCCAACCTCTACTGGACGAAGCCGATGGCCCAGCTCGCCGAGCGGCTCTCGGCCCGCTTCGGCGGGGCGCAGGCGTTCTTCTGCAACTCCGGCGCCGAGGCGATCGAGGCCGCCGTCAAGTACGCGCGCAAGGCGACCGGCAAGCCCGGGATCGTCGCGCTCGAGGGCTCCTTCCACGGACGCACGCTCGGCGCCCTCTCGGCCACCGGCCAGCCGGCGAAACGCGCGGCCTTCGAGCCGCTCGTCCCCGGAGTCTCCTTCGCCCGGCTGAACGACGTCGAGTCGCTCGAGGCGGCCGTGCAACCGACCGAGTCGACCGGGATGATCCTGATCGAGCCCGTCCAGGGCGAGGGCGGCGTCCACCCGGCCGAGCCCTCGTTCCTCGCCGCCGCCGCCGAGATCGCAGAGGAGATCGGCGCGCTCCTCGCCTTCGACGAGATCCAGACCGGTGTCGGTCGGACCGGCACGTTCTTCGCCTTCGAGCAGGCGGGCGTCCGGCCCGACCTCGTGACGCTCGCGAAGGGACTCGCGAACGGGCTTCCGATCGGCTGCCTCCTCGTCGCCGACGAGGCCGCCGGCGCCTTCGTCCCGGGCGACCATGCCTCCACCTTCGGCGGCAACCCGGTCTCCTGCGCCGCCGCGTGCGCCGTCGTCGACGCGATCACGGACGAGCTTCTCGCCGGCGTGCAGGCATCCGGGAGGCGGCTTCTCGACGGGCTCGCCGCTCTTCCGGGCGTCGTCGAGGCACGCGGCCTGGGCCTCCTCGCCGCCGCCGAGCTCCACCGGCCTGCCGGCCCAGTCGTGTCGTCCGCGCTCGAGGCCGGACTCTTGCTCACGAGCGCCGGCGAGAAGGTCCTGCGCCTCACGCCCCCGCTCGTCGTGTCGACGGACGAGATCGACCGCGCGCTCGAGATCCTGGCGGAGGTATTGGCGTGACCCGCCGGGAACGGCACGGCGAGATCCTGCAACTCATCCGCGAGCGCGAGCTCTCGACCCAGAGCGAGCTCGCCGAGGCCCTGCACGAGGCCGGCGCCGACGTCGTGCAGACGACGATCTCGCGCGACATCCACGAGCTCGGGCTCGTCAAGGTGCGCGCGCCCAGCGGGAGGCTCGTCTACGCCCTCCCCGGCACGGTGTCCGACCGCGATCGCGAGGCCGAGGTCCGGGCCGCCCTCCGCCGCTGGGCGCTGGGCATCGAGGCGAGCGGCAACCTCGTCGTCCTCTTCACGCCCCCCGGCTACGCGAACGCGCTCGCGCAGGTGCTCGACGAGGCCGCTCACCCGCACGTGCTCGCCACGCTCGCAGGCGAGAACACGATCCTCGTCGTCGCGCGGGAGGGCGTCTCCGGCGCCGCTCTTCGCGACGAGCTGCATACGTACGTCATGGAAGGAGCAGCGTAAATGCCCAAGACCGCCGTCCTCGCCTACTCCGGCGGGCTCGACACCTGCTGCTCGATCGCGTGGCTCCGCGAGGACTACGGCTTCGACGAGGTCGTCGCGGTCCTCGCCGACGTCGGTCAGACGTTCGACATGGAGAAGTCGATCGAGCGCGGATACGCCGCCGGCGCGGCGGACGTCATCGTGCTCGACCGGAAGGACGCCTTCGCGACCGAGCAGGTCGCGAGGGCGATCAAGGCGAACGCGCTCTACGAAGGCAAGTACCCGCTCGTGTCGGCGCTCTCGCGGCCCGTGATCGCCGAGGCCGTCGCCTCCCTCGCGCTCGACCTCGGCGCGGAGGCGGTCGTGCACGGCTGCACGGGCAAGGGGAACGACCAGCTCCGCTTCGAGCTCGCCTTCAAGGCCAACTACCCCGGCGTGCGCGTGATCGCGCCGCTCCGCGACCGCATCTGGACGCGCGAGGAGGAGATCGAGTACGCGCTCTCGCGCGGGATCCCGATCGAGGCGAAGAAGTCGTCGCCGTACTCGATCGACGAGAACCTCTTCGGGCGCTCGATCGAGGCCGGCATGCTCGAGGACCCGTGGACGGCCCCGCCCGAAGAGCCGTACAAGCTGACTCAGAGCCCCGATGCGGCGCCGGCGCCGAGCGAGCTCGTGATCGCCTTCGAGGAGGGCCTGCCGGTCTCCCTTGACGGCGAGGAGCTCGGGCTCGTCGAGCTGATCGCCGAGTTGAACCGCCGCGCGGGCGCGTACGGGATCGGGCGGATCGACATGATCGAGAACCGCGCCGTCGGCATCAAGAGCCGCGAGATCTACGAGGCGCCGGCCGCCATGACGCTGATCGAGGCGCACGGCGCGCTCGAGGACCTGACGCTCACGCGCGACGAGCTCGAGGTGAAGCGGACGCTCGGGGAGCGCTGGACGACCTTCGTCTACGAGGGCCTCTGGTTCTCGCCGGTCCGAGAGGCGATCGACGCGTACGTGGACGCGACGCAGGGCGTCGTTACCGGCGAGGTGCGGCTCGAGCTCCGGCCGGCGGCGGCGATCGTGAACGGCCGCCGCTCCGAGAACGCCCTCTACGCGGAGAAGCTCGCCTCCTACGGCGCCGGCGAGACCTTCCCGCACCACGCCGCCGAGGGCTACGTGACGATCGCGGCCCTCGAGACCGAGCTAGCCGCGGCGCGGGCCCGGCGCCGGGCCTCGGCGCCGGCCTCGTAGGAGCGCGGTGACGCTTTGGTCGGGACGGACCGGCGGGGGCGAGCTGGCTCCCGAGGTCTGGGAGTTCCTGCTTGCCGACGACGGGGAGCTCCTCCCCTACGACTGCCGGGGGACGCTCCTCCACGCCGAGCGGCTCCACGCCGCCGGACTCCTGACAGGCGAAGAGCTGGCAGAGGTCAGGGAGAAGCTCGCTGAGATCGGAGCCGGCGGCGAGCTCTCCCCGGGCGATGAAGACGTCCACTCCGCCATCGAGCGGCTCCTCGGGCCGGTCGGGCGGAAGATCCACGCGGGCCGCTCCCGCAACGACCAGGTCGTGACCGCGTTCCGCCTCTACGTCGCGGACGCGTGCGGCGAGGCCGTCACCGGGATCGAAGCCTTCGCGCGCGCGATCCTCGACGTGGCCGAGCGCGAGGCGGAGACGCTCGTGCCGGGCTACACCCATCTCCAGCGCGCGCAACCGGTCACGGTCGGCCACCACCTGCTCGCGTGGATCGAGATGCTCGACCGCGACCGCTCCCGGTTCCGCTTCGCCGCAGAGCAGGCCGCCGAGAGCCCGCTCGGCGCCGGCGCCCTCGCCGGCTCGACCCTCGGCCTACCCGCCCCGACCAACGCGATGAGGAACTCGCTCGACGCCGTCGCGGACCGCGACTTCGCGCTCGACTACCTCTACGCCTGCGCCGTCCTCTTCACGCACCTCTCGCGCATCGGCGAGGAGCTCGTCCTCTGGACGACGGCCGAGTTCGGCTTCGCGCAGCTCCCGGAAGAAGCTGCGACCGGCTCCTCGATGATGCCGCAGAAGCTGAACCCCGACGTCGCCGAGCTCGCGCGCGGCAAGGCTGGGACGGCGATCGGCCGGCTCGCCGGGCTGCTCGCAACCGTCAAGGGCCTGCCGCTCTCCTACAACCGCGACCTCCAGGAGGACAAGCCGCCCGTCTTCGCGGCCCGCCGGGACGTCCGCGGCGCGCTCGCGGCACTCGCCGTGCTCGTCCGCGGGCTCGAGGTCGACCGTGCGCGCACAGAGGCCGCGGCCGCCGACCCCGCGCTCCTCGCGACCGACGCGGCCGAGGCGCTCGTCCGCGCAGGAACGCCGTTCCGCGACGCGCACGAGCAGGTTGCTGCATCGGTCCGGCAGGGCGAGCTCGCGCCGCCGGGGAGCGCCGCCGAGTCGGTCGCGGCGCGGCCGCCGCCGGGCCCCGGCGGCGTGCGAGAGGCGCTCGCCGAAGCACGCCGGCGCTTCGCCTGAGCTACGCGGCGTCCGACCGGTAGTCGAAGTCGGCGAGGAAGCCGCAGCGCCCCCGGACATCCCAGCGCAGCGGCGGGTCGTCGACGCGCTGGAGCTCGGCCCGCATTTCCGTGCCCGGGCGATCGTGCCCCGGAATGGCACAGGACACCGGCCCGTCCGCGAACACCGCCTCGACGCCGGAGACGGTGACGTACTGGCCGGCGCGGATGCCCGTGCCCGCGGGCTCGTGCTCGAGGTCGATCCGCGCCGGGCGGACTGCGTAGACCTCGCCGATGTGGGCCGCGAAGTTCTGCAAGCTCGTCCCCCCGGCCCGGCCCAGGAAGATGTCGGCGAGCGCCGACTGCTGTCCTGGGTCCGCCCGCTCGTCGACGTACAGCGCGACCCGCCAGGGCGAGCCCGGCTCGTCGTCGTCGTAGGAGCCGGCCAGGACGACGGAGAGCCCCGAGAGGTCGATCGTCCCCGCCCGGCCGGCGGCGATCCGCCACGAGAGCGCGAAGTCACAGACGCCGTAGGTCGAGCGGCCGCCCAGGCGGCTTCCGACCCGCCGGCACGGGCAGATCGGCAGGCAGTTGCAGGCCTCGAGATACGAGCCGGAGACCTGCCACGGAAAGAGCTCTGGGACGCCGGGACCCATCGAGTTGAACCGCGGACGATACAGCGCTACGGTCCGGAGGCGAATGACGGCGCCGCCCTCCATGACCGGCCTTCGTCGAGGACATTAGAGACGTGGCCGGGATCGCGGAGATCGCGGCGGCGGTCGGCACGCCGTTCTACCTCTACGACGGTGACCTCTTCGCAGCCCGGATCGCCGAGCTCGAAGCGGCCTTCGACGGGCTCCCGCACCAGACCTGCTACGCGGTCAAGGCGAACGACGCGCTCGCGCTGATCGCGATCGCCGCGCGCGCCGGGCTCGGCGCGGACATCGTCTCCGGCGGCGAGCTCGCGAAGGCGCTCCGCGCTGGCGTCCCGGCCGAGCGGATCGTCTTCTCCGGCGTCGGCAAGCGGCGCGAGGAGATCCGGGCGGCGATCTCGACGGAGATCCGCTCGCTCAACGTCGAGTCGCTCGGCGAGCTCGAGGTCGTCGCGGAGGAGGCCCGCGCAGCCGGGCGCCGGGTCCAGGTCGCCGTCCGCCTCAACCCGGACGTGGCCGCCGACACGCACGCCTACGTCGCCACCGGCTCGGCGGCGAGCAAGTTCGGGCTCTCCTTCGACCAGGCGCTCGCGGCGCTCGAACGTGCGGCCCGGGACGACGCGCTCGAGCCGGTCGCGATCTCTGTCCACGTCGGCTCTCAGATCCTCGAGCTCGGACCGATCCGGTCGGCTGTGCAGCGCGCGATCGAGCTCTGGGAGGCGGCGGCGGAGCGGGGAATCCTCCTGCGCGACCTCGACGCCGGCGGCGGCCTCGGCATCCCCTACGAAGGCGGGGACGGCATCGACATCGAGGCCTACGCGAGCGTCCTCGCCAAGGCCTCCGCCCGCCTCGGGGCCGCGCTCGTGCTCGAGCCCGGCCGCTGGCTTGTCGGGCCGGCCGGCACGTTCCTCACCCGCGTCCTCTACGTGAAGGACGCGCCGGGGCGCAGGATCGCCGTCTGCGACGGCGGCATGAACGACCTCATCCGGCCGGCCCTCTACGGCGCCTACCACCCGATCGAGGTCATCGCGGGGGAGGAACGGCCGCGGGGCCTCGTCGACGTCGTCGGGCCGGTCTGCGAGTCGGGCGACTTCTTCGCCCTCGGGCGCGAGCTCGCGCTCCCCGAGCCCGGGGATCTCGTCGCCGTCAAGCTGGCCGGGGCCTACTGCCGTGTCATGTCCTCGGCCTACAACGCCCGGCCGCTCTGCGCCGAGGTGCTCGTGGAAGGAGGCAGCTGGCGGATCGTGCGCGAGCAGGGTTCAGTCGCGGACCTCGTGCGCGGCGAACGCAGCGAGGAGCAAGAACCCACGCGGAGATAGCGCCAGGGCACGGGGCTCTCCGAGCGGTCGCTCGGGCACGAGACGTGCTTCGACGGGCTGGACGGGACGGTGCGCCGGCGGGCGCGCGCGGACCTGGACGATCGTCCCAGATGTCCGGTCGAGCCACGGGCGGACGGCGAGGACGACCGGCGCCCCGGCGAGCTCGGCAAGCGGCCGCTCCGAGAGGAAGAGCACCATGCCGTTGCGCGAGATCGAGAAGTGGAAGCGGTCTTCCCTGCCCTTGTCGATCACGAGCCCGCGCGGAAACGCCGGCAAGCGGCAGGAGTAGAAGGCGGTCTCGCTCACCCCGTCCGAGCGCGGGGCTGGCGCGCGCCCCAGTTCCCGCGAGGAGCGGGCAGGCCGTGCGCAGCCCTGTGCTCGCGCATCGCTTCCCGCTGGTGGGTGCGGATGACGAGGTCCGAGCGCGGCTTCGCGGTGCAGATGAGCGCGAAGCCCGCCGCAGCGTCTTCGGGGTAGTAGCGCCGCGCGTCCGAGTTGTCGAAGTTCCCCGCGACGATCCGGCAGGCGCAGGCGAGATCCCAGCCGATCTCGCACGCGCTCGGAAGATCGAGGCCGGCGCGGCGGGCCGCGTCGAGGACGTGCTCGTCACCGCCCGCCCCGACCGTGCGCGTGCTGCCGTCCGGCAGCTCGAACCGAAGCGCGAACTTAGTGGTCTCCACCGTAAGTACGGTCTCGCTTGGCCGCGCGAAAACCAAGCAGCTCAAGGGCGCAGGGAGGCCGCATACTCAAGCAGTATGTGGCCGACCGAGGACGCGGGGATGCGCCGGTTTGCAGCCGGGCGGGCGAGGCCGTATTTACGGTGGCGACCACTTAGGGGTTGTAGAAGCCAGCGTTCTTCGAGTACGGGGCCTCGCCCGGAGCCCCCCGCCGGAAGTGGCCGGAGGGGCGAACGGCGCCGTCGCGCTCCTTCGAGAGGAGCTCGATGAACCAGGCCTCGTGCTCGACCTCCTCGTTGAGGATCCGCGCGGCCATGTCGTATGTCCTCGGGTCCTTGCCGAAGGTGAGGTCGCAAATCTCCGACCACGTGCGGATAGCGCAGCGCTCGGCTTCGAGCAGCACCTCGAGGATCCCGGCCGCGGTCGGACCCGTCCCGTCCTGCGACGGAGCCCTCTTCCCGTCCCCGGTTCCGGGAAGGTAGGCGTCTGGGCAGCCCGCGCGGTCGGCGAACTCGCGGATGTCGTACGGGATCGAGGCGCCGAGCTCGTAGATCCGAGGCGTGATCAGCTCGAAGTGCGCTCGGTCCTCGAGGCGGGCGTCCTCGCAGATCTCCTTGTAGTCCTCGTTGCCGGCGAGGTACATGCGGAGGATCGTGTAGTAGTAATACGTCGTGAACTCGGCACCGGCGGCGTCGATCAGCTTCTCGACGAGCTCAGGGACGTCGACGCCGCGAGACGCGATCTGCTCGACGCCGACCCGCTGAGTAAGGTCACCCGCCTTCACGGCCCCGGTGGCGTGCGGCTTCCCATGTGTTGCCATGCGCGTTCCTTTCCTCGATCGCCAACCTGCGACAGACTATGCGGACTCGGCCAAGCTCGCCGAACGCTCTGGCCCGCGCCGGGGAAAAGCCACCCAGCCGCTCACGCACGCCAGTAGCTCTTCGTCATGAGGACGACGATGGGGATGAGCTCGAGCCGTCCAAGCCACATCAGGGCGATCATGATCCCGGTCGAGACGTCGCTGAACGGCGCGAAGGACCCGAACGGCCCGGCAAAGCCGAACCCCGGACCCACGTTGCCGAGCGTCGTCGCCGCGGCGGCCATCGCCTCGAACGGGCTCAGCGCAACGTCCGTCCTCGCCGACTCGATCACGAGCCCCAGAGAGCCGAACGTGAACGCCCCGATGTAGAGGATGACGAACGCGATCACCGCCCGGACCGTCCGCTCGTCGACGACGCCGCCGTTCATCCGGATCGGCATGACCACCTGCGGGTGGACTGTCTGGTCGAGCTCGCGCCGCAGCGCCTTGCCGAGGATGAGCAGGCGGACGACCTTGATCGCGCCTCCCGTCGACGCGGCGCACCCGCCCGCGAACATGAGCGCGACGAGCGTCATCGCGGGCAGGGACGTGATCGCGAGCCACTTGTTGAAGTCGATGCTCGCGTAGCCGGTCGTCGTCATGATCGAGGCCGCCTGGAAGGCCGCGTGGCGGATGGCCGCCTCGCCCGTCTGGATGCCCTTGGACGCGAGCTCCGCGGCCATGACTGCTGCCCCGAGCAGGAGCAGGCCAAGGTAGAGCCGGAACTCCTCGTCACGCGCCATCACGCGCGGATCTCGGCGAGCGAGCGCCCTGTACATGAGGGCGAAGTTCGCGCCCGCCAGCACCATGAAGACCGTGATCACCCACTGCGAGGCAGCCCCGAAGGCGGCGATCGAGTTCGCCCGCGTCGAGAAGCCACCGGTCGGCATCGTCGAGAAGGCGTGCGCCACGGCCTCGTAGAAGCTCATCCGGTCGTCCACCCCGGTCCAGCCGAGCACGGTCAGCGTAAGGATCTGCGCAGCGGTCAGGCCGACGTAGAGGAGCCACAGCCGTCTCGCGGTGTCGCGGATCGAGGCCGTCAGCTTCTCGATCTCCGGCCCCGGCGCCTCCGACTCCATCAGCTGGCGGCCTCCGACGCGCAGGCGGGGGAGGACGGCTAGAGCGAGCACGATGATCCCCATCCCGCCGAGCCACTGGGTGAACTGGCGCCACATGAGGATCGAGTGGGTTGAGTCCTTCGACGTCGGTGAGGACGCTCGCTCCATCAGCGAGCTCCACTCCCGGGCGGCCTCCGGCGAGCCGATGATGACGACCCGGTCTCCGGGCTCGATCGACTCGCTCCCGCGCGGAAGGATCATCCGCCCGCCCCGGATGACGCTCGCCACCTTCGAGTTCACCGGAATGTGCGCCTCGCGAATGGGACGGCCGACGACGTCGCCGCGCTGCTGGCCCGGCACGACGTCGAACTCGACCATCTGCACCTGCCCGTCGGCGAAGACGTCCGTCTGCCGGGCCGCCGGCACGCCGGTGATCCGCGAGATGGCGTGCGCCGTCTCGAGCTCCGACGAGACCATGAAGTCCACGTCGAGCAGGCGCTCCTGCCAGATCTCGAGGTACTCGACGTTCGTCGTGCGGACGATCGTCTTCGTCTGCGGCGAGAGGATCTTCGCGAACATCGAGGAGACGATGTTCGACTCGTCGCGCGAGGTGCAGGCGATGAGGAGGTCGGCCGCGTGGACGCCGGCCTCCTGGAGCGTGCGCCGGCTCGCGCCGTTCCCCAGGACCGTGACGCGTCGAGTCGGCTCGCGAGCGCCCCCAGCCGGTTCCGGTCGAGCTCCACGACCGTGCAGTCATGCTCCGCGTGGAGCGCCTCGACGATCGTCGTCCCGACGAGCCCCGCGCCGATGATGAAGATCCAGCCTCGCTGAGCCTAACGCGGCTGCGTGTCGACCTCACCTGGCCTGCGGTTTCTCCGCAAAGAAGAGGGGCAGGAACCCGCACCCGGGTTCAGTGCCCATACCGATGAGGCGAGGCCGGACGCCTGCCACGCTTCGGCTAACCAGTGCCCCCGCTCCCAGGATTCGCGCGAGGGCTCGAAAGGAGGAAGGGAAAGATGAGCAAGCGCAGGCTCTTCGAGCTCGGGGGCATCGCCGCAGCTGTGATCCTCGTCGCGTTCGGCATCGCCGCGCTCGTGATGGGGATGAACGGCCGCAGCACGGTGCAGAGCAACCTCAAAGCGGAGCAGATCACCTTCGGTGACGCTGCCACGGACCCGACGGTCCCCGCGAAGTACTCGAATCACCTCGTGAACACCGGCGCCGAGGCCCGGGCCTTCGCGAAGATGATGCGCGGGCACACGCTCGAGGCGACCGGCGGCCTGACCTACGCGCAGATGGGCCGCTTCCTCGCGAAGCCGGGAGCGCCCAAGAGCGTCACGGACGGCCAGGGCGGCACGAGCGACTCCAAGTACGCCGTGACCGATCCGAAGACCGGTCCCGTCGCGAACCCGGCGCGGAACATCTGGGTGACCGAGACGGCGCTCACGACCGCGCTGAACGCGGCCTACATGGGCGAGCAGATCTCCAACTTCGGGATCGTGGTCGGCATCGCGCTCCTGCTGAGCGGGATCGGCTTCCTCGTCCTCGCAATCGGCGGCGCGCTCCGGCGGGAGACCGAGAAGGCGACAGTGAAGGCCCGACCCGGGTCGCCCGTTCCGACGACCTGAACCTCGGCCCACGAGACGCAGCGCGAGAGGCCCGGCAACACCGGGCCTCTCTCACACGGGGGAACCCCTAGGGTTCCGTCCAGTGATCGACGCCGTCGTCTTCGACTTGGACGGCGTGCTCGTGGACTCCGAGCACGTCTGGGACGAGATCCGCGAGGAGCTCGCGCGCGAGCG
>JBGPNP010000041.1:0-12337 GCA_041487575.1 Gaiellaceae bacterium
CCGAAGTCGAACGCGCCCATCATGTTGTCGGCCTGCCGATCCCGCGCCGACAGCGCGGGCAGCCCGAAGACGCGCTCGGCGAAACGCAGCATCGAGGTGAACTCCCACGTCGTGTGGGAGACGAAGCCCGGCCGTGCGTACGGGGAGATGACGAGCAGCGGTACCCGGGGGCCGAGGCCGTAGGCGTCGAGCTTGGGCGGCGGGACGTGGTCGTAGAAGCCGCCGGGGTCGTCCCAGGTGAGGAAGATCGCGGTCGAGCTCCAGTCGGGTCCCCGCATGACGGCGTCGATCATCCGCACCGTCCAGTTCTCGCCCTCGCAGATCGAGGCCGGAGGGTGGTCGCTGACGGGGAACGCGCCGACGACCCAGGACACGGCCGGCAGGTCTCCGGCCGCCGCGTCTTGCACGAAGCGCGAGCCGCCGGCGACGTGCTCCTGCCAGGCGGGTGCGTCGCGAATGTGCCGGATCGCGTCGTAGGTCGACCAGCGGTAGCCGGGAACGTCCAGCGGCGGGGCGTAGTAACGCCAGCTCAGTCCGTGCTCGGAGAGCAGGTCGCCGAGCGTGCGGAAGTCGAAGCAGGGATAGCGCTCAGCGGCGCGCCCGTCCCCGAGCAGGATCTTCACGTGCGCTCCCTTGGGCGCGTCGCAGCCCCAGCGCTCGCCCCCGCCCTGCGGGTTGCTCCAGACGCCGTACCCGTCGGCTGCGATCGAGTAGATGTGGTTCGGGAAGCTCGTCGTGGCAGCCGACGAGAACGTCCGGTCTGAGAGGGTGAACCGGCGCGCGTAGTCCCAGTAGGCCCACATCTGGTCCGCCGTGGCCGCGACGTAGCCCGGGTAGCCACGCGAGAGGCCCGCGTTCGGGATCAGGCCCCATCCGTCCATCCGCCCGCCGCGCATCGCGACCGTGACGAACTTGCCCTCGTGCGCGATGTCGTAGGAGCGGTCGGGAAGGGGGAGGAGCGTAAGCGTGCGCCCGTCGGCGAGCTTTCCTCTCCCGGCGCCGTCGCCCTGCGGGTAACGCCCGAAGAGAGAGTCGTAGCTTCGGTTCTCCTTGTAGATGATGACGACGTGCTTGATCCGGGCCGCCGCTTCGGCTGCCGGCGGCTGCGGCGTCGGACTCGACGGCGCGGGGCTCGCCGGCGCGGGCGGCACGGTGCCTGGAGTCCCTCCACAGCCGGAGGCGATCGCAGCCAGCGCCCCGGCAAGGGCGAAGGGGAGCGCGAGCTGTCGAGCGGTCCTTCGGCCCGACATATGGAGCTTTCCGGGCACGACCCTGATGTTCGCAACAGGAGCAGTCCTCGTGCGGGCTGAACCGTCGCGAGCGCGCGGACAACCCGAAGGCGGTCTCAGGCCCGACCCCGATGTCGCAGGACGGCACGGCGACCAGACTGATCGCATGGCGAGGTCGGCGTCCGGCGCTGGCGAGGTTGGTATCCGCCCTCAGGAGCGCGGGCTCGCTCGGCGTGGTCCAGCCCTTCAGCGCGGCATCCGCGTGATCTCGGCGCTGCTCCTCCTTGTGCTGCTCGGGACGCTGGCGATGCTCCTTGCCTCGCGCTTCCGGCGGCCGGCGGCGAACGTGGCCGGGCCGGCCGGCACGCGGCTGATCAACATCTCCTTCCGCGGACCGGACGGCTCGGGCGACACGCTCGTCGTGGCGCTGCCCGCCTGGTACGGGCCGCAGCGCCATCCGCGCCTTCCGCTCGTCATCTCGCCTCACTCGCGCGGGGTGACGGCTTCCGCGAATGCGCGCCGCTGGGGTGGCATCCCCGGGCGCTTCGGTCTCATCGTCCTCAATCCGGGACTGCACGGGCGCATCATCAAGGGGCGCTCGTGGGCTTGGCCCGCGGAGGTGAGCGAGACCGTCGACCTTCTCGGGGTCGTGCGGCGCTCGATTCCGTACCTGCGCTACGACCCCGACCGCGTCTACGCGATCGGCCACAGCATGGGCGGCCAGGAGGCGCTGATGGACCTGGTCCACCAACCCGACGTCTTCGCTGCGGTCGTCGCCGTCGATCCCGTGACGAACTTCGCCGACCGCTGGTACGACTTCCCGCACTCGGCTCTGAGCAAGGGCCAGCAGAAAGCCGCGACCCAAGAGGTCGGCGCAACACCCCGGCAGAAGCCCTGGCTCTACGTTCAGCGCAGCTCGCTCTTCTTCGCTCGGACGATCGCCTTCTCCGGGGTGCCGGTCCAGCTCTGGTGGAACCCGAAGGACACGGTCGTCATCACGGAGGGGAGAGACCAGGCAGGGGCGCTCTACCGTACGGTGCGCCGTCTCAATCCCCGCGCGCCCATCTACGACCGCATCCACCACGAGATGCATGGGTACGTTCTCAGGTACGACCGCGACCTCCCCGAGATGGTTCGCTTCCTTCTGCAGTTCCGGCGCCACGGGCCGCCGGCGCACGGCTTCTCCTACGAGTCCTGGTCGCGGTCCGCCTCGGTTTGGGGATGGGACGTGCGCGCCGGGGCGGTACGGCGGAGGCCCTGGCGGCTCGACTTCGTCACCCGGCTCGGCTTCCGGAGCGTCTCGCCCGTCATGCTCCGCGTTCGCCCGCCGGTAGCCCCGGTCGCCGCCTTCGTCGACGGCCGCCGGGTTCCGGTGAAGGCGGGTGCCATCCGCGTGCTCGCTGGGCGCCATGACGTGAGACTCGTCCCGTGAGGCGGCGGCTCCTCCTCGCGCTCGTTCTCGCTGGGGCGGTCGTGAGCAGCTGCGCAGGCTCTCAGAGTGGGACGAAGACCGCCTCGCCAGGGAAAACTTCGACGACGGCCCCGGTCCGCCCGGCCGCGCCGACCCCGACTCCCACGCGGCTGGCGGTCTCGCGCGGCCCAAGACCGAGCATCGTTCTCATCATCACGGACGACCAGCGCTGGGACACCCTCTGGGGCATGCCGATCGTCGAGGAGGCGCTCGCCGCCCACGGCGTCACCTTCACGAACAGCTTCGTGGTCAACCCGCTCTGTTGCCCGAGCCGGGTCAGCGTCCTCACGGGCCGTTACTCCCACTCGACCGGCGTCTACCTCAACCGCCCGCCGCACGGCGGCTTCGAGGACTTTCGCGACGCGGCGACGATCGCCACCGTCCTGCACGGCGCCGGCTACCGCACCGGCCTCTTCGGCAAGTACCTGAACGGCTACGGGACTCGCGCCCAGGACCTGACCTACATCCCGCCCGGCTGGGACGACTGGCTCGCCTTCGCCGGCGGCTACGGCTACTACGACTACGCGCTGACCGACGGGGGCCGGATCGAGCGTTACGGACGCGGGCCGTCCGACTACTCCACCCGGGTGCTGGCCGGCCGGGCCGCGACGTTCATCCGGGACACGAAGGGCCCGCTCTTCCTCTACTTCGCCCCCTACGCGCCGCACGCGCCCGCGACTCCGCCGCCGGGCTACGGGGACGCCTTCGCCCACTTCTCCTGGTGGAAGCCGCCGAGCTACAACGAGCGCGACCGCTCCGACAAGCCGGCCTACATCCGATCGCTCCCCCCGCTCACGAAGCGGGAGCTCGGGCAGATCGAGCGGTTCCGCCGCGAGCAGCTCGAGACGTCACTCGGCGTCGACGACGCGGTACGGACGATTCTCGATGCTCTCGTCAAGACGGGCCGTCTGCGCACGACCTTCATCGTCTACACCTCCGACAACGGCGTGGCCTGGGGCGAGCACCCGCTCTCCGCGGCCCGCAAGCTCGTCCCGTATGAGGAGCCGATCCGCGTGCCGCTCGTCATCCGCTACGACCCGCTGATCGGTGAGCAGCCGAGCGAAGACGGGCATCTGGTTCTCAACATCGACCTTGCTCCGACCATGGCCGCGCTCGCAGGCGTGTCCCTGCCCCGCGCCGACGGTCGCAGCCTCCTGCCGCTCCTTTCCACCGAGCGCGAGCCGCCCTGGCGGAGCGACTTCCTCGTCGAGCACCTAGCGGGCCTTCCGGATCCGAAGGTGCCGACCTACTGCGCGGTGCGAAGCGAGCGCTACAAGTACGTCCTCTACCAGACCGGCGAGGAGGAGCTCTACGACCTCGTCCACGACCCGCACGAGCTCGAGAACCTCGCGGGACACGCCCGGGTCACGAGCGTCCAGCGCGCGCTGCGAGCGCGGCTCGCGACGCTCTGCAACCCGCCTCCGCCCGGGTTCACCGCGCTCGCGGGGGACGGCCGCTGAGGGAGCCGCTCAGGCGTTCGCGATCGTCAAGCGCTGGCCGGAGGTGCTCCGGTCGCCGCGCACGTCGCCCACCGTGACCGAGAGCAGGTAGACGCCGTTCGGGATTCGCTTGGTGTCCAACGAGTCCGGCGTCAGGTCGAAGAAGTACTCGCCGGGCATGCCCCAGAAGCGGTGGTGGGCGAACACGGGGAAGTTCTTGTACGTGCCGGGGGAGTAGACGCGCCAGAAGTCGCGGTCAGGCGGGATCCGGCGGCGGAAGTCGACGGCGATCCGCTCCGGCACGACCGTCTTCCCCGCCAGCGTCGTCACTCGCCAGGTCAGGAGGGCGGGGGTGACGGGCTCGCCTCGCCAGGGCCCGGGGGCGGAGGGCTCGGGCACGTCGTAGGCGTCGGCGACGATCCTGATCCGCCCGGTCAGGTCGAGGGGGCTGATCTCGCGGCCGTGCTCGTCGTGGAAGGCGATCCCAGTCACGCTCGGAGCCGTGCGGTCGAGGTAGGGCGTGAGGTGACCGGGCGCGAGCGGGTTCGTCGGCTTGCCGTGTCGGTCAAACTCCGTGAGGTGGACATGAAGGGCGTCCGGCACGACATGCCCGAGCACGGTCTGCCGAGCGATCACCCGCTCGCCCGTGCGCACCGCTGGCCGGACGTGTCCGTAACCGAAGGTGCGACCGTCGTGCGTTCTCACCCAGACGAGGACGGGCGCGCGCACGTCCGCGACCCCGGAGACGACCGCGTAGACGGGGGTCCCGGTCGCCGCAGCGATGTCGATGCCGTTGTGGAACCTGAAGAGGCCCGGACCGGTGAGACGGGTTTGGGTCGCGGCACGATCGAAGCTCGTGCGCGGATCGCCGAAGTTGGCCCGGACCGGGTGGGGGCGATCCAACGGCTTGATCGGCCACGGGTAGGCGAGGGGACCGGGCGGCGCTGTGCCGGCCGGCTCGGTCGCTGGAGCCGTTGCGGTCGCCGGCAGGGAAGGCACGGCCGCCGAGGGCGCGAGGCGGCTCGGCGCCGCTCCGTGCCACAAGGCCCAGCCGACGCCGATGCCGAGAGCCGTTCCGGCCGCGCCGGCGAGGATAATCCTCGCTACGTACCGCACGACGCCTCCTTTCTACGGGACGCGCCGCGTGCGCGCATCCGCGCCTTCTCTGAACGTGGCTGCGGACGACTACCGATCTGACGCGGCGGCTAGGCGGGCACGGAGGATTCGGCCTCCCCGCGTCGCACCCTTCGGGCGTGTGGCACGACATCTTCTTCCTCCCGCTCATGGTCGGCGAGAAGATCATCCGCTCGCTGCTCATCTACCTCTTTCTCATCGTCGTCCTTCGCCTCGTCGGCAAGCGCGAGCTTGGCCAGACGAACACGCTCGACCTCGTCGTCCTGCTCCTCGTCGCCAACGCCGTCCAGAACGGGATCATCGGCAACGACAACTCGGTGACCGGGGCCGTCATCGGGGCGCTGACGCTTTTCGGGATCAACGAGGCCTTCAACCGTGGCACGTACGTCTTCCCTTGGCTCTCGCGGCTCCTCGAAGGGGAGCCGTCGGTGCTGATCGAGGACGCGAAGCCGGACCGCCGAGCGCTGCGCAACGCCGGCATCTCGCTGAGCGAGCTCCGGGCGATCGCGCGCCGCCAGGGCTTCCCCAACCTCGACGTGGTCCATACCGCAATCCTCGAGACGAACGGGGTCGTGACGATGTTCAAGGAGGACGAGCCGGGCCACTACCACCCGAGCGAGCCGGGGGGTCTCCGGATCGGCAAGCGCCGCCGCGCCCGGCGGGGCTGATGCCCGGCGAGCCCGCGCTCGAGCCCGGCCGGCGTCGCGGCCGGAGGGGGCTCATCCTCGCCGGCATCGCCGCGGGCCTCGCGATTGCCGGGGTCGTCCTTCTGCTCGGAAAGGCGGCGGGATACGCGAAGCTTCTCGACCACCTCCGCAGCGCGGATCCTCAGTGGCTCGCCGTGGCAGTCGCGGGCGAGGCGCTCGCCTTCGTCGGTTACGTCGTCGCCCTCCGCGAGACGTTTCGCTTCGAGCGCGGGCCCGACCTCGGCCTGCGCGCGAGCGCCCATCTCGTGTTCGCGGGCCTCGGGGCGGCGCGCTTGCTCGTGGCCGGAGGAGCGGGCGGGATCGCCATGAGCTACTGGGGCCTGACGAAGGCAGGGACGGAGAAGCACGAGGCGGCCGCGCGCCTGCTCGCCGTCAACACGCTCCTCTTCGGCTTCTTCGGCGCGGCGACGTGGATAGCGGCCCTCTCGCTCCTCGGGGAGACCCCCGGGCGTGCGCCGCTCCATTTCGTCCTGCCCTGGCTCCTGGCGGTGCCGGCCTTCCTCGCCGCCGTGTTCTGGTTCAGGGCCCCCGCCTGGCGCCACCGTCTTCCCGGACGCGCGGGCCGCTGGATCTCGACCGTGCTCGTGGACGCCGCGGCTGGGTTCGCGGTCGTCCGGCGGCTCCTGTCCGCCCCCCGCGCCGCCGGCGCCACGCTGACCGCCGCGGCTCTGTACTGGGCCGGAGACGCGCTCTGCCTCTGGGCCGGGCTCGCGGCGTTCGACGTCCGGCTCGACGCCGGCAGGCTCATCCTCGCCTACTCGACCGGTTACCTCTTCACGCTCCTGCCGCTGCCGCTCGGCGGCGTCGGCGGCGTGGACGCGGCCATGGCGGTCACCGTCGCTGCCGTGGGCGTCCCCCTCGCGGCCGCGATCCTCGGCGTGCTCGCCTACCGCGTCGTCAACTTCTGGCTCCCGACTCCACTCGGGATCGTCGCCTTTACGACCGCCGAGCGACTCGGCCGCCGCCTCGAGTCTCGCTCTAGATGAGGGCGAGGAGCCGCTCCGCGTACGCGGGGGCCGTCGGCGCCTCCTCGTGCCGGAAGTAGGCGTAGACGTCGATGCCGCCGGCGAGGAGCGGGCGGATCGTCTCGGCGAGCGCGGCGAGGGCCTCCTCGCCGTACGGCGGCTCGCGGAAACGCAGGTAGCGGAACGGCGCCGCGCCCTCGAGCGCGCCGACATGGACGGAACGCTCCCCGTCGAGCTGCGCGCCCGTCCAGGAGCCGTGACGGACGTCGAACGCGACTGCGAGCTTCGAGTCGAGCGAGTCGAGGAGGAGTCGGAGCCAGCCGTCGTCGCGGGCGCGGGCGAGGACGACCCTGACGGGCCCGAGCCGCTCCCCGAGCACGCGGACGCGCTCGCAGAAGGTCCCGGCGAGGGTGAGGTTCCCGAACTGGACGATCCGCCGGTTCATCTTCACGGCGAACCGGAACGCGTCGGGGGTCGCCGCCGCCCAGCGCTCGAAGGCCGCCTCGGACGGGAGTTGGTAGAACGTCGAGTTGATCTCGACCGACGGCAGCCGCGACGCGTAGAAGCGGAGGAGCTCGTCTGGCTTCGTCCCGGACGGGTAGAACCCGCCTCGCCAGGAGGGGTAGGAGAAGCCGGAGGCTCCGACGTACAGCCGCCCTATACTCGATTCCATGAGCGTCGCCGAGGAAGTCCTACAGGAGAACGTCGTCCCCGTCCTCGACAAGGGCTTTCTCGCCCTCGACGCTGCGCTCGCCTCCGACCTGGCTGTCGTGAACGGCGCACGGGTGTCCTTCAACAACACGACCGACGAGATGACCGAGCGGGACGCCGGCCTGATCCGGTTCCTTATGAGGGAGCGGCACGGCTCACCGTTCGAGCACGGCTACTTCCGGTTCCTCGTCAAGGCCCCGATCTTCGTCGTGCGCGAGCATCACCGCCACCGGGCGGGGCACTCCTACAACGAGTGGTCGGGCCGCTACTCGAAGCTCGAGGCTGAGTTCTACGTCCCCGACAACGTCCGCACGCAGGTCGGTAAGCCGGGCTCCTACAGCTTCGAGCCGGTCGACGAGGCGACGCGCGAGGCCGCGCGGCACGAGATCGCAGAGAACGCCGAGCGCGCCTTCGAAGCGTACGAGCGGCTCCTCGAGCAGGGCGTGGCCAAGGAGGTCGCGCGGACCGTGCTGCCGCTCTCGACGTACACCAAGTACTACTGGAGCTGCAACCCGCGCAGCCTCATGCACTTCTGCTCGCTCCGGAACTCAGACCAGGCGCAGTACGAGATCCAGCAGTACGCGGTCGCGGCCGAGACCTTCCTCGAGAAGCTAATGCCGGCCACGCACGCGGCCTTCCTCGAGAACGGGCGGATCGCTCCCTAGGACGACCTGCTCCGCAGGGCGGCCGTTCATCCAGCAAGCTTCCGCACGTGCAGCACTTCATCGAGACCTATGGCCTCGCCTTCCTCTTCATCGTCATCGCCCTCGAGTCGTCCGGGGTGCCGGTCCCGGGCGAGACCTCCCTGATCGCGGCGGCCGTGCTCGCCTCCCAGGGACACCTCAAGATCGGGGAGGTGATCCCCGTCGCCGCCGTCGCGGCGATCCTCGGCGACAACGGCGGCTACTGGATCGGTCGGACCGGAGGGCGGAAGCTCCTCTACCGCTGGACCTGGCTCGCGCGCTGGAGCGATCGCGTCCTGCCGCCTGCCGAGCGCTTCTTCGCCCGTCACGGGGGGAAGACGGTGTTTCTCGCCCGCTTCGTCATCGGCATCCGGGTCACCGCCGCGTGGATGGCCGGGATCACCCACATGCGCTGGTCGCGGTTCCTCATGTGGAACGCGGCCGGCGGGATCGCGTGGGCGATCGGGGTCGGCCTCGCCGCCTACTACGCCGGCGGAGCGGCCGTCGACGTCGTCTCCCGCTACGGCGGGCTCGCCGCGCTCGGGCTCGTCGTCCTCGTCCTCGTCGGCATCGGCGCTCTCCACTTCTGGGAGCGCCACTACCTGAGGAGGTAGCGGCCCGTCAGGCCTCCGTCGACGCCCTCAGGAGCCAGGGGGCGTTCGAGTTGTCCCGGCCCGGAAGCCAGGCCGTGACGACCCACTCGTCGTACTCGCTCAGGAGGTAGGAGGCGCTCATGCGGACCCGCGTCGTCCCGGCGCCGACGTTGAAGGTGCCGCACGTGCCCGCGTACTTGCCGTTCTTCGCGAGCCAGAGGACGTAGTAGCCGCCCTTCGGGAGCTTCGGCAGGCCGGAGACGACCACCTCGAGCTCCCAGTTCCCGGTCGCCTCGTCCCGCGGGCCGAGGCGGACGAGCCCGGATGCGCCAGCGGCGCTCTCCGTTGCTTGCAGGGGCACGGCCGCCCTGGCCTCGAGCCCTCCGCCGCCGGTCGTCCAGGCGCCGACGCCGAAGAAGAGGGCGGCGAGCGAGGCCGCGAGCGCGAGCGCGCCTGCCAGCCGCCGGCGCGTCCAGAGCGGCGTGACGGCGGTGATGCGGCCGACCGAGCGGGTGAGCGAGGCCGGAACCTCCGCGGGCGGCGGGGGCACCGCGCGCAGAAGCGCGTCGACGTGCTCGAGCCGCCCGAGCTCCTCCGGCGCTAGGTCGTCGCCGACAAGGTCACGGAAATCTGGCAGGTCGTTCACGGTCTCACCTCTTCGAGGAGCGGGGCGAGCCGCGCGAGGCCGGTGCGCGTCCGCGTCTTGACGGTTCCGAGCGGGACGTCGAGGTAGCTCGCGATCTCGCTCTGCGAGAGCCCGCTCCAGTAGGCGAGCTCGAGCACGACGCGCTCGCGCTCGGGGAGCTGCTCGAGCGCGGCGTGGACGCGCCACGCGAGCCAGGAGAGCTCGGCCTCGTCCTGGGGCCCGGCCTCGGCGGACGGCTCGTCCGGCACGACCTCGGCGACGGGCTCGCGCCGCTGACGGGCGCGATCGATGATCGCGTGCCGCGCGACGGCATAGAGCCAGGCCGAGCCGGTCCCACGGTCGGAGCGGAAGCTGCGCGCGGAGCGCCAGACGGCGGCGAAGGTCTCCTGTGCAGCGTCCTCGGCGCGGCCGTTGTCTCCGAGCTGGCGCATGGCCATCCCCAGCACCGGCCGGGCGAAGCGCCTGTAGAGCTCGGCGAACGCGTCGCGGTCGCCGCCGGCGACGCGCTCGATCAGGTCGGCGTCGGTGTCCGAGGTCGCCACTGCAACAGGCATACCAGATGAGATACGCGTGCCCACCGTTCCCGGTTTTACCGGAGGAGCCGGCCGCCGTCGACGACGATCGTCGTCCCGGTGACGAACCCTGCCCGGACGAGGAAGAGGACGGCGTCGGCCACGTCGTCGGGCGACCCGACCCGGCCGAGGAGCGTCTCGGCGGCGCGCCGCTCCTCCTGGCCGGGCTCGACGGCGACCGGCCCGGGCGCGACCCCGCACACGCGCACGTGGGGCGCGAGGGCTTGCGCGAGCACGCGGGTCAGCATCGCCTGAGCGGCCTTCGCCGCGCAGTGGGGCGCGAATGATGGCCAGGGCTGGTAGGCGGCGATGTCCTCGATCATGACGACGAGCCCGAGCTCGGAACGTCGGAGGTGCGCCGCCGCCGCCTGCGTGACGAAGAAGCTCCCCTTCGCCGTCGCTCCGAGCGCTGCGTCCCAGTCCGCCTCCTCGACCTCCTCCACGGGCTTCGGGACGAACCCTGCGGACGCGGCGTTGACGAGGAGGTCGAGGCCGCCGAGCTCGGCGACGGCACGCTCTACGAGGCCGCGCGCGCCGGTGGCCGTGGCGAGGTCACCGTCCCGGCGCCCGGCCGCTTTGACCCCGAAGCCCTCGGTCGCGAGGCGCGTGGCGATCGCGCGGCCGAGGCGCCCTGTGCCTCCCGTGACGAGCGCGGCGAACGAGGACATGCCGCAACGATAAGCTCCCACGGGCAAAGGACGAAGAAGAGGGAGAACCATGGCGACACTGGCCTTCAACCACGTGGAGATCGCAGCCCGGCCCCTGAAGCCGGCCCTCCTCGAGATGGACGGGATCTCGCGGGCGTCCGTCGAGGCGCACTACAAGCTCTACCAGGGGTACGTGAACAAGCGGAACGAGATCCTCAGGAAGCTCGCCGACGTCGACCTCGCCTCCGCAAACCAGGTCTACTCCGAGTTCCGCGCGCTCAAGGTCGACCTGACATTCGCAATCGGCGGCGTCAAGAACCACGAGGTCTACTTCGAGCACCTCGGCGGGGACGGCGGCGAGCCGGACGGGACGATCGGTGGGCTGATCGCCCGCGACTTCGGCTCGGCGGCGGCGTGGCGCGCCGACCTCAAGGCGACGGGCATGGCCGGCCGCGGCTGGGCCTGGACGGCCTACGACTGGGACGAGGAGCGCCTCTTCAACTACGTCGGTGACGCCCAGAACTCGTTCCCGATCTGGAACGCGACCCCGCTCGTCGCGCTCGACGTCTACGAGCATGCCTACTTCCTCGACTACCAGACCGATCGCGGCTCGTACATCGACGCCTTCCTCGCGAACCTCGACTGGGGTGTCGTGAACGACTGGGTGTCGAGGTATGCCATCCCGGTGTGAAGGAAGCGGGCCTCGTCCTCCTCGGGTACGTCCTCGGCTCGGCGCCGTGGGCGTACTGGCTGCCGAAGGCGCTCCTGGGCGTCGACATCCGCAAGGTCGGCAGCGGCAACATCGGGGCGACGAACGTCTGGCGAAACGTCGGCTTCAAGCTCGGGCTCGCGGTCATGCTCCTCGACATCGTCAAGGGGCTCGTGCCGGCGCTCCTGGCGCGGTGGCTCGCGGACGACGTTGTGGCCGTGCTCGCCGGCCTCGCGGCGACGGCCGGCCACTACCGGCCGCTCTTCCTCCGCTTTGCCCGCGGCGGCAAGACCGTCGCGACCACAGGCGGGGTCATGCTCGCGCTCGCGCCGCTCGCCTTTCTCGGCGCCACGGGCGTCTGGATCGTGGCCTTCCTCGCGACCCGGTACGCGTCGGTCGGGTCGCTCGCCGGCGCGGCCACGCTCCCACTCTTCGCGCTCGCCTTCGGGGCGTCCTGGCCCGTCGTCGGCTTCGCGTGCGCGGCCGCGGTCGCCATCCTGGCTCTCCACCGGGGGAACATCAAGCGGCTCCTGGCCGGCACCGAGAACAAGATGCAGCTCCGGCGCCGGCGCCCGCCCGCGGCCGGCGTCAGGCCACGAGGTGGCGCCCCGTCCAGCAACGTCTGACGGTCTCTGGTGGCCGCCACCGCAAATACGGCCCCGCCTGGCCGGCTGCAAACCGGCGCATCCCCGCGTCCTCTGTCGGCCCCATACCGGCTTGGTATGGGGCCTCCCTACGTCCTTGGGCTGCTTGGTTTTCGCGCGGCCAGACGAGACCGTACTTACGGTGGCAACCACTCACTGGACGGAGCGCAGCCAGTCTCTGAGCTCG
>JBGPNP010000042.1:0-12073 GCA_041487575.1 Gaiellaceae bacterium
CTAGCAGCGGCTGAGCGGTGTCGCCCAGACCGCCAACAGATCAGGCTTATTTCCAGCGACCTTCCAGTGGAGCGTACCGGGATCGAACCGGTGACCTCCGGCTTGCAAAGCCGGCGCTCTCCCAGCTGAGCTAACGCCCCTTCGTCCCCAACTCTAGCCGCCCGGTTCGAGGGATCGTCCGGTCCGGGATCTCATCAATCCCCGAACGAGGTACGGCGCCGGCTAAGGTCCGGCGGCCGCCCAGCCGAGACTCTGCACATGCGTCGGCTCCCCTCCACGCCGCTGTCACGGCTTGCCGCGCTCCTCGCGGCATGCACAGCCTTGCTCTTCGCCGCAGCGCCCGCCTCAGCGATCATCGACGGGCAGCCGGACTCGACCCACCCCTACGTCGGCGTCGTCGTCGCCGACTACCCCGGTTACGGCACCGTCGCCTACTGCTCGGGGACACTGGTGTCGCCGACGGCGTTCGTCACCGCCGCCCACTGCGTAACTGGTCTACCTGACGGCGTCCGGCTCCTCGGGCTCTCGGTCGCTCCGGACCCCTTCTCCGACTGGGGCCCCGACTCGCAGCTCCTCGAGATCAAGGATTTCGCCTACTTCCCCGGCTTCGCTCTGCCGGACGTCTACACCGACATCGCCGTCATCCACCTCAAGAACCCGGTCTGGATGAGCACGTACGGGACATTGCCCGCCGTCGGGGCGCTCGAGTCGCTGAAGGACAAGAAGGCCGACGACACGACCTTCACCGTCGTCGGCTACGGCTGGCAGCAGTTCGTCCCACACTCGGACGGGCTAGGCGTCAGGCGCTGGACGACGAGCCGGCTGCAGGGCTTCCGCTACGCGACGAGCCCGCCGCGCAAGGGCGACGCGTCCGTCAGTTCCCTGCTCGAGCTCACGAAGAACCAGGGCTCGGCGGGCACGGTCTGCTATTCCGATTCGGGCGGGCCAATCTTCGCCGGCCCCGGAAACGCCGTGGCCGCGATCACGGTCGCCGGCAGCAAGAACTGCACCGGCCCCTACGAGGGCCTTCGGCTCGACACCGTACCGGTGCTGAGCTTCCTCGATAAGTACGCCAAGTAGGCCGGAGACGGGGGCTAGTCGCCCCAGTCGAAGTCCCGCGAGCGACCCCAGAGCGTGTCCTCCGGCTTTGCGTCGTCGGCCGGCCAGGCCAGCACGAGGCGCTCGTCCAGCTCGGGCTCGACGCCGCCGAGGGTCTCCTCGAGACGGGCCTGCTCCTCGGTCTTGAACAGCGGATGATTCTCGAAGGGATCCTCGACCCGGTAGCGGTCGAGCGGCATCTGGCGGTCGAGCGCCGAGTTGCGACGCTTCAGCTCGAGGTGTTCCTCGATGATTCGCGCGAAAGTCGAGTTAGCTTCGATCCTCATTCGCTCCTCCGTGCTGGGGGCAAAGGCCGCGAAGGGCGGATTGTAAACGATTTGTTGGCGGCGAACTACCCCGAGCCGCCAGAGAGAGGCTAGCCCAGGGGCCGGACGCCCGTCTCCTCGCCCGCGGCACACACACAGTTCTTGCCGTTTCGCTTCGCGCGGTAGAGAGCCCCGTCGGCCGCGGCGAAGAGCTTCGCACGGCTCGGCTCCTCGGGGAACGAGCCGACTCCGAAGCTCGCCGTGACGGCGATCGGCCCTGCGGCCGTCTCGAGGGGCGCGGACGCGAGCTCCTCGCGGATGCGCTCGGCGAGGCGAAGCCCGCCGGCGAGATCGGTCTCGGGCAGGAGCACGGCGAACTCCTCGCCGCCGTACCGGGCCGGGAGGTCGATCTCGCGCACCGTGCGCCGGAGAAGATCCGCGAACGACTTGAGGACGTCGTCGCCGGCCTGGTGGCCGTGGCGGTCGTTGATCGCCTTGAAGTCGTCGAGGTCGGTGTAGACGAGGGCGAGGGAGCCCCCGAACCGCTCGGCGCGGCCGATCTCGGTCGCGAGCGCATCGTCGAACTGGCGGCGGTTGGCGAGCTCCGTGAGGCCGTCGGTGACCGCCTGCGCCCTGGCGCGCCGGTGGAGGCGTGCGTTCTCGAGCGCGACGGATGCCTGCGCCGCGAGCGAGCGGGCGAGCTCGCGGGACTCGTCCGAGAAGCCGCCGTTCGCCGGAAAGAGAAGGAGCCGGACGTCATCTTCCCCGAGCGGAATCTCGAGCGGGCTGCCCCCGGCCTCGGGCTCCCCGGCTCGCGCGGCCTCGCGCCCGTCCTGGAAGAGGAGCCCGCCTACAGCCCCGGTCGCCTCGACGGCGCTCTGGACGACCACCCTGAGGAGCGTGCCCGGGTCGTGCGTCGCCTCGAGCGCCGTGCCGAAGCGTCCGATCGCGTCCCGAACCCGTACGCGTTCCTCGGCAAGCTCCTCGAGCCGCGCCTGGAGCTCGGCCGCCATGTCGTTGAACGAGCGGGCGAGGACGGCGAACTCGTCGTGGCCGCGGACGCGGACGCGCCGGTCGAAGCGGCCCTGCGCCACCGCGCGTGCGGCATCCGAGAGGTCGGAGAGAGAGCGGACGATCGGGCGCCCGAAGAGGTAGGCGAGCATCGCGACGAAGGCGAGCGCGCCGAAGGCGAAGAAGAGCAGGCGGTCTCGGAGATCGGCGACGGCTGCGTCGACCTCGGACTTGGGAGCGACGGCGACGAGCGTGACTCGCTCTGTCCCGGACAGGAGCTCGGCGGCGACCGCTCGGTACTTGTGGCCGCCGACCTCGAGGTACTTGGCCGGCCCGGCGGGCACACTCAGCTCTCCTGCCGGATCGCCGGCGACGACGTGCTTGCCGAGGGCGATGAGAAGCCGGTCGCGCTCGGCAAGGCCGGCGGAGGCGCTCAGGCCCTTCAGGAGCGCGCCGTCGAGCGGCACGGTGACGACAACGCGCCCGATCGTGTCACCGCTCCTCGAGACGATGACCGCGGAGCGGAAGGCCGCGGGGCCCCGTGGAAGCGAGCCGGCGGCGAGCCGGTCGCCCGCGTAGAGGGCCGAGTGCGGGACGGTGCGGGCGAGCCGGGCGAGCGCCCCGCGGTCGTTGCGGGCCAAGGCCTTCTGCAGGCCCGGCGTGCGCGCCACGGCGAGCGCGAGGTCGGCAGCCGCGCCGACGTCGTCGGAATAGGCGGCCACGGCGACCCTGAGCGCCGCGTTCAGGCGAGAGTCGACCCGGCTCGTCTCCCCTCGGGCCGCGACCTCGCTGAAGGCCCAGGAGGCGGCGAGCACAGGCAGCAGGGCGAGGAGGACGAAGTAGGTGACGAGGCGGAACTTGAAGCTGCCCATGGGAGCGGGTCCGAAGGAGAGACGCCAGAGGTCCTATCGACGCCCCCGGCGCACCGCTTTACGCCGTTCGAGGGTTCTTTACGGAGCCCTAAGAGAACTCGTTTCGGAATGACGACTCGCCGCCGGAGTGCGCTGGGTGGTGCGAGGCAAGGACGCAGGGAGCGTCCATACCGAGCCAGGTATGGGCGCGACCGAGGACGCGGCATCGCGCCGGCCAGCGCGGCCCGGCGGCACAGTGCTTCATTCTGAAACGGGTTCTAAAAGAGCGGCCGCTCGAGCGTGACCGCGATCACCATGCCGAAGAACCAGGCGGCGGTGGAGGCCGCGACCGCGACACCGGCGAGCCGGTGGTGCCGGCCGCCCATCCCCGCTGCGACGAGCGCGACGAGCATGGTCCCCGGGCCGATGCGCCCCGGGGCGAAGGGGTAGTCGAGGATGTACGCGATCGGGTAGATCGCCGAGATGAGAATGACCGCCGCGGCGAGGAAGCCCGCGATCGTCTCGGAGGCCCGAACGCGACCCGCCCCCGCGGGGTACTCGGGCGCGCTCATAGGCCAACCTCCCTACGAACATCCTCCCGAGCGAAGCGAAGGGACAAGCTCCCCCCGCGGGAAATGAGGAGCATTTTCCGCGGATAGAAGCGAAGGGACAAGCTCCCCCCGCGGGAAATGAGGAGCATTTTCGGCGGATACCTCACGCGCGCCTCCCGGCACGGGTGGCGGCAGTAACGCGGGCCGGGCGGCGCAGGGGCGAGCCGTGCGGTCCGCCACGGAGTCGACGCCGCGGGCCACGACCCCAGCCCGGGCCTCCTCCGAAGCTGTCGAGGCCGCCGTCGAGATCGGCGCTCGGCCGGGGCGGGTCCTTGACCGCCCACCAGATCACGTACGCGAGGTACAGGACCGGGATCTTGAGAACGATGAGGAAAAAGAGGGCGAACCAGAGCACGAGGGCGCCAGTCTAGCCCATTGAACCGGCGCGCACGGCTGTCGGCTTCCGCTATGGTGTCGCGCCTAAGCCGACAACAAGTCGAGTCCCGGACGCCGCTGCGGCTCCATTCAGGCGTCCGGCCCCGTCGTTCCACGCGAACGACCGTCCTGTAATCGACGAAAGGGTGAGATGCGTGCTGCTCCGTCGCTCGTCCTCATTGCGGGAGCTCTCCTAGTCGCCTTCGGAACAGCTCTGTCGCGACCCGAAGCCGCCTCGGCCGGGAAGCGCGAGCTCCAGCTCCTGAACCAGATCGAGCGCTACCAAGCCGAGACCCGGCGCTGGGAGCGCCTCATGCTCAGGCCTCGGACGCCCGTAGGCGTCTCGGCTCGGCAGTCCCAGAGCGCCGAGTACCGTCGCTGGGTGCTCCGCCTCTGGAAGCTGCGGGCCGCGCGGGCCCGGCAGCTGGCGGCGACGCCGCCCCTCCTTCGCGCCTGGCTCTGCATCCACCGGCACGAGGCCCGACGGTGGAGCGCGAACACCGGCAACGGCTACTACGGCGGCCTCCAGATGGACCTTACCTTCCAGCTGAGCTACGCCCCCGGACTCCTGCGGCAGAAGGGCACCGCCGACCGCTGGACGCCGCTCGAGCAGATCTGGGTCGCCGTGCGCGCCCATCGGAGTGGGCGCGGCTTCCACCCGTGGCCGCGGACGGCGCGGGCCTGCGGCCTCATCTAGCGGCCCGGGGGCCGGAAGACGGCGAACGGATCGGTCACCTCGAGCGTCGAGCTCCGGAAGCGGTAGACGGCTGCGGGCCGGCCGCCCGAGGGGCCAGACGCGCGGCGCTCGCCGGTCGGCCCGAGGAGCTCGCGGCGCAGGAGGATGCGCTGGAGGTTCGTCGCGGACACGTCGTAGCCGAGCGCGGCCCGGTAGAGCTCGCGCAGCTCCGAGATCGTGAACGAGGGCGGCGCGAGGGCGAAGCCGACGTTCGTATAGGAGAGCTTCGCCCGCAGGCGCTCACGCC
This sequence comes from Gaiellaceae bacterium, assembly GCA_041487575.1. GTDB lineage: Bacteria > Actinomycetota > Thermoleophilia > Gaiellales > Gaiellaceae > JBGPNP01. The sequence continues at coordinate 5,196 of JBGPNP010000042.1, forward strand.
CGGCGAGCGCGATTGCGCCGTGGTCGAAGGCCGTGCGCGGGAGCTCGTCCACCGGGTGCCACGCGGTGTCCTCGGGGACGGCCGGGTCGACGTGGGCGGGGACGAGCCCGAGGTAGGCCGTGGCCACGAGCCGCTCCCCGGGATGGCGGCGCGGGTCGCTCCGCGTCTCGAGCTGCTCGAGGTGCGCAAGCTCGCGGACGTCCACCTTGACAGCGAGGTGACGGCGGATCGACTCCTCGAGGGGCTCGTCCGGCCCGAGCAAGCCGCCGGGCAGCGCCCAGGCGCCGAGGTCGGGACCGCGGGCCCGCTGCCACAGGAGCACCTGGAGCCGCCCGCTTCGCACCTGGAAGACGACCGCGAGCGCCTCGTGCCGGAAGGCGTCGCTCACCGGCGACCCGCGATGCCCGGCCAGCCGGCGACCGGGTCGACCGAGCGGACGAGCCGCATGCCGGCCTTGGCAAAGCGGGCGAAGGCTGCGTCGGCCTCCTCGGTGTAGTCGATGACGCCGGGGACGACGACCGGCGACGTGCAGTCTTCGAGGAGGTAGACCTTCCCGGCCAGGCCGCGCGCGGTCGCGTCCCGGAGCAGGTCCGCGGCCGTCCAGGCGACGCAGTGGCTCTTCGCCTGCCCGGCGATCACGACGGCGTCGAAGCCGAGAAGCCGGTCGACGAGCGCCGCGTTGCGCTCTGCGATCGGCTCCCCGTCGGGCCCGTCGGCGACCTCCGGGCCGAGAGCCGAGTAGTGCTCGGTGAGCGGGCCCGAGCCCTTGACCTCGAAATCGGCCTGAGCGGAGCGGGCGATCGAGTGGAAGAAGACCGACTCCTCGACCGCCGAGACAAGCGCGTGGCCGATGCCTCCGAGCAGCGAGTGATAGGGCCAGATCGTGAACCTGTACTTGCCGCCCTCCTCGAGCCTGCGCGTGTAGTGGAGGAGGTGCCGCTGGGCGTAGTCCGGGTCGAGGCCAAGGCTCCGGCAGAGCTCGGAGCTCACCTGCCAGACCCCTCGCTCGATCTCTCCGGCAGAGACGAGCGTGTACGGGGCGGGGTGCCCGCCGCGCTCGTCGACGAGGGAGATCGGATGGAAGATCTGCATCGCCCGGTGGGTGTCCAGGGTCGAGACGATCTGCGTGATCACGCCGAGGTTGCGATAGACGAACCCGCAGAGGCGGCGGTTGTCGTCCACGGCCCCTGTCCCCGACCGCCCGGCGACGAAGAGCTCGAAGCCGGGGATGCAGAACGTGTTCTGCACGTCGACGAGAAGAAGGCAGAGGCGGAAGTCGTCCGCCGCCGCGGGCCTGACGCCTTGGGCTCTCGCCCACGCCTCCGCTTCGCGCGCCCGCTCCTCGTAGGGGACCCGCCAGACCCGGCCGACCGCCTCCGGGTCGAAGTGCGGCGGGATCGGGAGCTCTTCCATCCGGGCCATTGTCCCACTCCTTCCCGAAGTTTTCGCCCCTGGGTCGACAACGAGGGTACACTTATCTCTGAGGTTATTGCCTCGTAGTCGTAAACTCGGATCGATGGCCGGAATGAAAGAAGCGAACGGGAACCTGAGGCGCTGCGACGTCGCGATCGTCGGCGGCGGCGTGGCCGGCCTCTTCGCGGCGCTGCGCGCGGCGGGCGAAGGGCGGGTCGTGCTCCTCTCGAAGGGGCCGCTCTGCTCCTCGACGAGCTCACTCGCGCAGGGGGGCGTCGCCGCCGCGCTCGGCCCGGACGACAGCCCCGCGCTCCACGCCGAGGACACGTTCCGGGCCGGGCGGGGGATCTGCCGCCCGAGCGCCGTCCGCGTGCTGACCGAGGAAGCGCCTGCACGGATCGTCGACCTCACCGAGCTCGGCGTCGAGTTCGACGAGGAGCTCGGCCTCGAAGGCGGGCATTCACGCCGGCGCGTCGCGCACGTGAACGGGGCGGCGACCGGCGAGGCGATCTCCCGCGTCCTCGCGGAGCGCGTCCTCGCGCACCCGGCGATCGAGGTCTTCGAGGGCGAGCGGGCGCTCGCGCTCTGGCGCGGCAACGGCCGTTGCGTCGGCGTCCTCACCGACCGCGGCCCGGTGGCGGCGCGGGCGACGCTGCTCGCCACCGGTGGGGCTGCGGCGCTGTGGCAGCGAACGACGAACCCGTCCGGCGCCGTAGGCGAAGGGATCGCGATCGCCTTCCGCGCCGGCGCCGCTGTCGCCGGCCTCGAGCTCATGCAGTTCCACCCAACCGCGCTCGCGGGCTCGAGCCTGTTACTGAGCGAGGCCCTTCGCGGCGAAGGCGCGGTCCTCCTCGACGAGAACGGCGAGCGCTTCACGGACGAGCTCGCGCCCCGGGACGTCGTCGCCCGCGCGATCGCGGCACGCGGCAGCGCCCTCCTCGATCTGCGCCGGATCGACCGGCGCCGCTTCCCGACGCTCATGGCGAAGATCGTGAGCGCCGGCTACGACCCGGCTGCCGAGCCGATCCCCGTCGCGGCGGCCGCCCACTACACAATCGGGGGCGTCGTCACGAACGCCGACGGCGGCACGGAGGTGCCTGGCCTCTATGCCGCCGGCGAGTGCGCCTCCACCGGCGTCCACGGCGCGAACCGGCTGGCCTCGAACTCGCTGCTCGAGTGCCTCGTGTTCGGGCGGCGGGCCGGGGCGGCCGCGCTCGCAGAGCCCGCGTTGCCCTCGCGGCTTCCTCGGCTCCCGGAACCGGCGCCGCCGCAGCCCGTGACGCCGGAGCTGCGACGCCTGCTCTGGGAGCACGCGGGTCTCGTCCGGGACGCGGCCGGGCTCGAGCGGCTGCGGTGCTCGCCGCACCTCCTCGCCCGGCTGGTCGCGGAGAGCGCGCTCGTGCGGGAGGAGAGCCGCGGCACTCACTTCCGCGCCGACTTCCCGGCCGAGGACCCGGCGCTCGCCCTCAACGTCGTCCTCCGGCCGGGACAGGACCCTGCGCTCGAGCGGTGGAGCTGATGGCGGCTCGCACACCTCCTCCGCGGCCCACGTCCCCCACCCTGGGTGGGGGGACCCACGAGCCCAGATTAGACGCGAGGGTGAGCTTCGGGGCTTCGGCGCACGGAATCGTCACGACCTCGTCACAGCCTTGGCTCGATCTCCCCGTCCGCGACCTCGAGCGGGTCGTGCGCGACGCGCTCGCCGAGGACGTCGGCTCGGGCGACGTCACGAGCGAAGGTGTCCTCGACGCCGAGACTGCCTGCCACGCCGAGATCCTCCTCAAGGAATCGGGGGTCGTCTGCGGCCTCGCGGGAGCCGAGGCCGTCTTCCGCGCGCTCGACCCTGACGTCCGCTTCCAGCCGCACGCCGCCGACGGCGACTGTGTCGACGAGACGCCGGCGGTCCTGGCCGTCGTCGAGGGCTCGGCGCGCGCCGTCCTCACCGGCGAGCGCACCGCGCTGAATCTCCTCGGGCGCCTCTCCGGGATCGCGACACTCGCCCGCCACTACGTCGACGCAATCGAGGGGACCGCCGCCGCCGTCCTCGACACGCGCAAGACCACGCCAGGCCTCCGGGCACTCGAGAAGTACGCCGTCCGCTGCGGCGGCGCGACGAACCACCGCTTCGGGCTGGACGACGGCATCCTCATCAAGGACAACCATCTTCGGCTCGCGGGAGGCGTCCGCGCAGCCGTCGGGCGGCTCCGCTCGGCCTGTCAGCGGTTTCCGATCGAGGTCGAGGCCGAGACGCTCGGCGACGTCCACGAGGCCCTCGCCGCCGGAGCCGACCGGATCCTCCTCGACAACATATCGCTCGCGCTCATGCGGGAGGCCGTCCGGCTAGCGACCGGCCGGGCGAAGCTCGAGGCTTCCGGAGGCGTCTCGCTCGAGACCGTGCGCGCGATCGCCGAGACGGGTGTGGATTTCGTCTCCGTCGGCGCGCTCACGCGCTCCGCCCGCTCACTCGACGTCTCCCTGGAGGTCTCATGACGCCGACCGCGATCAGCAGCATGCAGGACGAGGTCAGGGCCCTCGCGCGCGAGCGCGATGCCGTCATCCTCGCCCACAACTACCAGGTGCCCGAGATCCAGGACGTCGCCGACTACGTCGGAGACTCGCTCGGGCTCTCCCGCCAGGCGGCCGCGACGGACGCGGAGGCGATCGTCTTCTGCGGCGTCCACTTCATGGCGGAGACGGCCGCCATCCTCTGCCCGGGCAAGACCGTCCTCATCCCCGACCCGGACGCGGGCTGCTCGCTCGCGGCGTCGATCACGGCCGACCAGCTCCGTGCCTGGAAGGCCGAGAACCCGGGCGCGGTCGTCGTCTCCTACGTGAACACGACCGCCGAGGTGAAGGCCGAGACGGACTACTGCTGCACCTCCGGGAACGCGAAGGCCGTGATCGAGGCGATCCCGGCCGACCAGGAGATTCTCTTCCTCCCCGACCTCTACCTCGGCCTCTGGCTCGAGCGCGTCACCGGCCGGAAGCTCCGGATCTGGATGGGCGAGTGCCACGTCCACGCGGGCATCCGCCCGGCCGACATCGTCCGCTGGCAGGAGGAGGCGCCCGACGCCGAGCTCCTCGTTCACCCCGAGTGCGGCTGCGCGAGCCAGTGCATGGCCTTCGGGAACGAGCGCACGCACATCCTCTCCACCGAGGGGATGGTCAACTTCGCCAAGGCCTCGCCGAAGGCCCGCTTTCTCGTAGCGACCGAGGTCGGCATCCTCCACCGGCTGGCGAAGGAGGCGCCCGGGAAGCGCTTCGAGCCGGTCTCGGAGGAGGCGATCTGCAGGTACATGAAGATGATCACGCTCCCTAAGCTTCGCGACTCGCTCAGGGACTGGAAGCACGTCGTCACCGTCGATCCCGAGACGGCCGTCCGGGCCCGGCGCTCGATCGAGCGCATGGTGGAGATCGCCTAGCTGCCGAACGGTTCGAAAGGACAAGCGCTCAGCGGACGTGTAGGCCGATACGCTGACCGCGTGAACCGCCTCGCGCAGGAGACGAGCCCCTACCTCCTCCAGCACGCCGAGAACCCGGTCGACTGGCACCCCTGGGGCGAGGAGGCGCTCGCCCGCGCGCGCGAGGAGGACAAGCCGATCCTCCTCTCGGTCGGCTACGCCGCTTGCCACTGGTGCCACGTCATGGCGCACGAGTCGTTCGAGGACGAGGAGACGGCGCGCCTCATGAACGAGCGGTTCGTCTGCGTCAAGGTCGACCGGGAGGAGCGCCCCGACGTGGACGGGCTCTACATGGAGGCGGTCGTCTCGATGACCGGGCAGGGCGGCTGGCCGCTCACGGTCTTCCTCACCCCGGACGGGCGGCCCTTCTGGGGCGGGACGTACTTCCCGCCCGAGCCGCGCCACGGGATGCCGAGCTTCCGTCAGGTGCTCCTCGCGACCGACGAGGCGTACAGGACGAGGCGCAGCGATCTCGAGGGCCAGGCCGACGAGCTCGTGGAGGCGATCCGCCGTGCGAGCGAGCGGCGGCCGTCCGTCGAGCCGCTCACGACCTCGCTCCTCGCCGGCGGGCTCGCGACGCTCCGCCGCCAGTTCGACCCCGTGCGGGGCGGCTTCGGGGGCGCGCCCAAGTTCCCGCCCGCCTCGACGATCGAGTTCCTGCTCCGCACCTACGACCGCGCCGGCGACGAGGAGGCGCTCCACATGGCGCGGGTAACGCTCGACCGGATGGCCGCCGGAGGCATCTACGACCAGCTCGGCGGCGGCTTCCACCGCTACTCGGTGGACGCGATCTGGCTCGTGCCGCACTTCGAGAAGATGCTCTACGACAACGCGCTCCTCGCGGGGGCCTACCTCCACGCCTGGGTCGTGACCGGCGACGAGGGTTACCGGCGCGTCGTCGAGGAGACGCTCGACTACCTCGTGCGCGACCTGCGCCTGCCCGAGGGCGGCTTCGCCTCGGCCCAGGACGCCGACACGCTCGGGCATGAGGGGCTCACGTACGTCTGGACGAACGACCAGATCCGCGACGTCCTCGGCCCGGACGAGGCCGACCAGGTCGCGCGCCGGTTTGGCGTGACGGAGGGCGGGAACTTCGAGGGCGCGAGCATCCTCTACGTCTCCGACCCGTCCGCTGAGGTGCCGGAGCGGGTTCGCGCGAAGCTCCTCGAAGCGCGCATGCGCCGTCCCCAGCCGCTCCGCGACGACAAGGCGCTCGCCGGCTGGAACGGCCTCGCGCTCGCGGCTTTCGCCGAGGCGGCGCGCCGGCTCGAGCGCCCGGACTACCTCGGCGTGGCCCGGACGCTCGCGGAGTTCCTCCTCGACCCGCTCTCGGACGAGCGCGGGCGGCTCCTGCGGACGTACCGGGAGGGTCGCGCCAAGATCGACGCCTACCTCGAGGACTACGCAAACGTCGCCAACGGCCTCCTCGAGCTCTACGTCGCGACCGGCGAGCTGCGCTGGCTCGAAGAGTCGAGCCGGCTCGCGCGGCTCCTGGTCGAGCTCTTCGCCGACCCCGAGCAGGGCGGCTTCTTCGTCACCCCGGCGGGCGGCGAGGAGCTCGTCGCCCGCCGCAAGGAGTTCGACGACCACCCGATCCCGTCCGGGAACTCGATGGCCGTCTACGTCCTTCTCAGGCTCGCCCGCATCTACGGGGAGCCCGAGCTCGAGCGGCACGCGGTCGGCGTCTTCCGGCTCGCGCGATCGCACCTCGAGCGCCTCCCGCACGCGGTCACCTTCCTCCTCTGCGCCCTCGACCTCCACTTCTCGCCTCCGCGCGAGGTGGCGGTCGTCGGCGACTCGCCGGAGCTCCGTCGCGCCGCGCTCGCGGGCTTCCAGCCGAACACCGTTTTCGCCTTCGCGAGCGGGGCCGATGACCCGGCCGTCGAGCGCGTACCGCTCCTGGCCGGCAAGGGTCTCGTCGACGGACGGCCCGCTGCCTACGTGTGCGAGAGCTTCGCCTGCCGCGCGCCGGTAACGGGCGCCGAGGAGCTTCGCGAGGCTATA
>JBGPNP010000043.1:0-12067 GCA_041487575.1 Gaiellaceae bacterium
CGATGCCGCGCGAGCCGCCGGTGACGAGGGCCACCCGCCCCTCCAAGGAACAGAAGTCAGACAGTGGAAAGCTCCCGGGCGAGCTTCTCGAGATCCTCGGGCGCCCCGACCGCAACGGTGCGGAGCGAGCGGTCACATCGCTTGAGAAGCGCTGAGAGCACCTGGCCCGGGCCGATCTCGACGAACATGCCCACACCCTCCTGGACGAGGCGGCGCACGGCCTGCGTGAACTTCACCGGGCCGGTGAGCTGCTCGACGAGGAGCTCGGTGAGCCGCTGAGCGGGCTCGATCCTCGCCGTCGTGGTCGACATGAAGGGCACCGCGGGCTCGCTCCACGCGACCCGCTCGAGCGCCGGACGGAGCTGCTCGGCCGCACGGCCGACGAGCGGGCTGTGGAAGGCGCCGGTGATGCGAAGCTTCACGGCACGACGGGCGCCGCGCTCGGTCGCGGCCTCGATCAGCCTTTCCACGGACGCGCTCTCACCGGAGACGACGATCTGGCCGGGGCAGTTGTAGTTCGCCGGCCACACGCTCTCGATGCCCGCGCAGAGCTCCTCGACGACGGCGTCCTCGAGCCCGAGCACGGCCGCCATCGCCCCGGGATGCTCGCGGGCCGCCTCCGCAGTCGCCTGGCCGCGGGCATGCACGAGCGAGAGGGCGTCACGGGTCGAGAGCGCGCCAGCAGCGGCGAGCGCCGAGTACTCCCCGACCGAGTGGCCGATGACGAAGTCGGGCGCGAAGCTGAGCGACTCGACCGCGCGCAGACAGGCGAGCGACGTGGCGACGAGCGCCGGCTGCTGCACCTCTGTTCGCGTCAGCTCGTCGATCGGGCCCTCGAAGCAGAGGCGCGCCACGTCGAACCCTGCGACTTCAGAGGCCTCGTCGTAGATCGCGCGGGCCGCCGGGAAGCGTGCCGCCACCGCCTCGCCCATGCCGACGTCCTGCGACCCCTGCCCTGGAAAGCAAAACGCGACCTTCATCCCCTCACCTTCACCTTCCGTCTCCCCAGACGACGAGCGCCGATCCCCACGTGAGGCCGGCCCCGACCGCCGACATGAGCACGGTCTGTCCGGCGAACATCGTCCCGGCGGCCACCGCCTCGTGCAGGCAGATCCGAATCGAGGCCGATGACGTGTTCCCGTAGTGCTCGACGTTGACGCGGGCCTTCTCCGGTGCGAGGCCGACGTGGCGGACTGCGTGGTCGATGATGCGCCGGTTCGCCCGGTGCGGCACGTAGACGTCGACCTCGTCCACCGTCAGGCGGCACTCGACCAGAAGCTGCTCGGCCGACGAGACCATCGCGCGCGTTGCGAACTCGCAGACCTCCCGCCCGTTCATCTGCAGGTGGTGGAGATCCTGCTCGATCGTCGCCGGGCTCGCGGGAGCCCGCGACCCCCCGGCCGGGACGCAGAGATCGAACCCGCCCGAACGGTCCCAGCCGAGCTCGAAGCCGAGGAAGCCGCCGTCCTCGACGCGCTCGAGCACGACGGCGCCTGCTCCGTCCCCGAAGAGGACGCAGGTGGTGCGGTCACGCCAGTTCATGAGCTTCGAGAGCGTCTCCAAGCCGACGACGAGCGCTCGCTTCGCGAGCTCGACGGCCACGGCGGCGTAGCCCTGGGAGAGCGCGTGGACGAAGCCGGTGCAGCCGGCGAGCAGGTCGTAGGCGGCCGCGTTCCTGGCGCCGATCTCCTCGGCAACGAACGAGGCGCTGGCCGGAAAGAGCATGTTCGGGCTCGCTGTCGCCACGACGACGAGCTCGACCTCCTCGGGCGCCACTCCCGCACACTCGAGCGCCTCGCGCGCGGCGGGCGCCGCGATGTCGCTCGTGGCCTGGTCCGGCTCGGCCACATGGCGCTGACGGATGCCCGTCCGCTCGACGATCCACTCGTCGGATGTATCCACCATCTTCACGAGGTCGGCGTTCGTCAGCACCCGCTCGGGCGCGTAGGCGCCGATGCCGGTGATGCCGACCCTCGGGGCGCCGCTTCCGACCCGCGCGATCACTGGGCCTCCGCGACCGCGAAGGTCAGCACGCCGCGCACGGCCAGCTCGCCGCGCACGGTCGCCGTCGCCTTTCCTCGCCCGATCGGACCGCGCACCTTCTCGAGCTCGCAGGTGAGCTCGAGCTCGTCGCCGGGCTCGACGATGCGCTTGAAGCGGAGGTCGTCGATCCCCGCGAAGAGGACGAGCTTCCCCCGGTTCTCCGGTTCGGAGAGGACGGCGACAGCGCCCGCCTGGGCGAGCGCCTCGACCATGAGCACGCCGGGCATGATCGGCCGGCCGGGGAAATGGCCGGCAAGGTACCACTCGTCGGAGCGGACGAGCTTGCGGGCGACGACCCTGACCCCTGGCTCGAGCGCCGTCACCTCGTCGAGCAGGAGAAAGGGCTCGCGGTGCGGGATGATCTCCTCGATCTCCCGGCGACCGAGGGGAAGCTTCACGTGGAGGCGTGCTCCTGGAGCCGCAGCCGCAGCCGCTCGCGCCCGCGGTGCACGTACGACTTGACGGTTCCGACGGGCATGAGCGCGACGCGCGAGATCTCCTCGTACGAGAGGCCGAGACCGTCCCGGAGGACGACAGCGATGCGCTGGTCGAGCGAGAGCCGGGAGAGCGCCTCGGCTAGGTCGTGCCGCAGGTCGCCGAGGAGCGCGAGCCGGGAGGGGTCGGAGTCGTCGCCCGCGGCCTCTTCGGAGAGGTCGAGCTCCTCCGTGCGGCGGAGCCGCTGCCGCGCCGAGAGGTCGCGGCACGTGTTGACGACAAGCCTGTGGAGCCAGGTGGCGAACTGCGAGTCGCCGCGGAACTGACGCAGCCTCGTGCAGAGCTTGACGAGCGACTCCTGCGCCGCGTCCCGCGAGTCCTCGAGATCGAGGACGAGGTGCTGAGCGAGCCTCAGCACCCGCGGCGCGTAGCGCTCGACGAGCGCGTCGAGCGCGCGCCGGTCGCCACCCTTTGCCCTTGCCACGAGATCCACGTCCGACAGCGTTCTGTACGCGATCCGCCTCTCGAGCATGAGACCGGAGGGGGGTGCTGTCGGTTGCACGGCGGCGTTAGTGTAGACCCCGGCATGGATCTTCTCACGCCCGACCTCGTCGAGCCGCTCCTCGCGGGAGCGTTCGGCCGGCCTTACCTCTACGAGGACGCCTGCGAGTCGACGCAGCGCCTCCTCGACGAGTCGCTGCCGGAAGGGGCCGTCGCCGTCTGCGACGTACAGACCGCGGGCCGCGGGCGGCTGGGGCGCGCCTGGGAAGCCCCGCCGGGCACCGCAATCCTCTGCTCGGTCCTCCTGCGCCCGCCCGGGAACCGGCGGGCCGCGGAGCTCTCGCTCGTCGGTGGGCTCGCGGCAGCCGAGGCGATCGAGGACACGACAGGGCTCGCGGCGCAGATCAAGTGGCCGAACGACGTCATGCTCAACCGCCGCAAGGTCGCGGGCCTGCTGGCGGAGACCGCAGGCGGCGCCGTCGTCCTCGGGATCGGCATCAACGTCGGTCAGGATCGGGGCGAGCTGCCTCAGCACACGAAGGTGCCCGCCGGCTCGCTCTACACCGCGACCGCGCTCCGGCACGACCGCGCTCCGATCCTCGCCGGTCTGCTCGCGCGGCTCGAGCCCGCCTACCGCCGCTGGCAGATCGCCGGCCTCGGCGCCGTCTACGACGGGCTCGGCTCGCGCGACTTTCTCCGCGGTCGCAGGGTCTCGCTCGACGGGCGCACGGGGGTCGGGGTCGGCATCGACCGGAGCGGAGCCTTCGAGATCGACACCGGGGGCGAGCGGATCCGCGTCGAGAGCGGCGAGCTCGCATACGAGCGGTAGCGCGCTTCTCAGAGCGCGAGGTCGAGGCGCTCGCTGGCGTTGCCGGCGGCGTCCCACGCGACGAGGCGTACCCACCTGGGGACGATCCGCTGCCAGAAGCCGACCTTACCCTGGGGCCGATCGATCTCGAAGGCGCTCTTCCCATACCAGACCTTCAGGTGGGCAGGCTCGCTCAGGTCGAAGAGGAGCTTCGTGGCGCCGCCGCGCGACCGCACGGAGAGCACGTTCACCTCCGGCGGCTTCGTGTCGACCGCGAGCGCCTGGACGAGACGCCGTGTGCCGAGCTCGGTCGTCGTCTCGACCTCGACCGCGTACAGACCGTCTCGGACGCGCCCGCCCCGCTTGTGGCCGTCCCACGAGAGCGTCTGCCTGCCGCCACCCGGGAGCGCGCCCGCAAAGAGCCTGGCGACCGATCTGCCTTCAGCGTCGAGAAGCCGGACCCGGACCTCTGCCGGCCTGACAAGGTCGAAGCCGATCTCGACCGAGTCGAGGCGCCCGTCGCCGTTCGGCGAGATCGCAGGCCCGGAGAGCGCGAGGCCGCCCAGGCTCCGGTCGACCACGACGGCGAGCGACTTCGCGACGTCTTTCTTCGCCCCGTGCGCGGTGACGACCAGCCGGTAGGTCCCGTCCGGGGCCTGACTCGCGTCTGCAAGCGCGCCGCTCCAGGAGAGGGAGACCGGGCCCGCCGGCAAAGTCTGCTCCGGCAGCAGCGTGACGACCGGCGCGCCGGTCGAGTCGAGCACGACTGCGCTCACGACCGCTGCGGCCGTGAGCGAAAAGGAGATCGTCGTCTGGTCGTCCGAGCCGTCTCCGTTGGGCGTGAACGCGGTCGGCGCGGCCGCGAGTTTCGTCACGTCGAGCCCGATCGCCCCGCCCAACGTTCCGACGGCGGGGAGGGCGCCCGGGCCGCCGTCGATCCGGTAGGCGTACGCACCGGGTGGGGCGGCGGTCGCGTCCCACGTCCATGAGACGGCCTGGTCGGTGCCGCTGCCGCTGGCGACGACGTTCCCGAGCGCGTCCGTGACCGTCACCGTCCAGGGCAGCGCGTCCGAGAGCCGGGCCGAGAACTGCACGAGTCCTCCGACCGAGCCCTCGACGACCGGCTCGTAGAGCTTCGGCAGGCCGATTGCCGCGGCTCCCTGCGCAATCTCCCCGATCTGGCCGTAGAGGGCCTCGCCCGGGCAGTCCGTAAAGCCGGTGTTACGGTGGCCCGAGACGGCCGTGAGCGTCACCGGGATGCCCGAGGGGAAGCGCGGGTTGCCGGACGAGAGCTTCGTTACGAGTGTGATCGGGTCGACGTGCGCGAGGTCGAGCCGCCAGGCGATTAGGGCCTCGACCGCCGACTCCGCCTCCGGCGTGACCGGCCCGTCGTCGTAGGTGCCGAGGACCGCGATGCCGACGCTGCCGGTGTTGAACCCGAGCGCGTGGGCGCCGACGACGTTCCGGTCGACGCCGCCCGCGCGTCCCTCGAACACCTGGCCGAAGGGGTCGACGACGAAGTTGTAGCCGATGTCGTTCCACCCGTTCGCCTTTACGTGGTAGACCTGGATCGCGGCGACCATCGCCGCCGACTCCTCCGGCGAGGAGGGCGCGCGTCCGGCCGTGTGGTGGACGATGGCAAGCTGGATCCGGTCAGCGTAGAGGGGCTTCGCCCGCACGATCGACTCGTCCGCCCCCCAGGATGAGCGCGGGATGATCGAGGGCGTGCCTGCGATCGTCAGCTTCCGGAGCGGCCGGAGCGGGCTCCAGAGGAACCAGGCGCGCAAGCGCGTCACGCGGCCGTTCAGCCGGTACTGGATCTCGCTTGCGGCACCCGTCCAGTAGGGGTTCCCGAGCGTCCAGCCCCGACGGGCGCGGCCCTCCCGGCTGCGCACGTCCGGCAGGTCCTCTCCCTCGGGGCGGGCCGGCTGCCACGCGCTCCAGGCGCCGTCGGCCGGTCGCGTCCGGAACCAGACGCTGCCGGGCCCGCGCCAGTGGAGCCCGACGAGGTCGAACCTGTGCGGCGCCGCGCGCGGCGGCGCCACGCGCGCGCCGCTCTCGAGCGTCCGCACGGACACGAGCGGCTCGTCTACCGAGAAAACCCGAACGCCCGCCGAGGCCGCCGGGGCGAGAACGGCGAACACGGCGGCGGCGACCGCGAGGGTGCGTCCGAGGCTCACGCGGCAGCCTCCGTCCGGGCCGGGCGCACTTTGCCCCCTCGCCGTCTCATTCCCGAGCGAAGCGATGGACAAGCTGAACCCCGCGGAAAATGGGCAGCATTTTTGCGGATACCTCACGGAAGCAGAGGACCCCTTCTGCCTCAAGGGCTGAAGCTCCTCCCTGATAGAATCTTTACAGGCTCGAAATGCCGATCATGCGGGTATTTTTCCTCGCGCTGGCCACCGCGTCGGCCTTCCTCGCGCTTTCCGGGAACGCCGCGGCGGCAGCCCCGGCTGTCCTCGTCGTCCACTTCGATGCCGAGGTCAACCCGGTGACGCAGGACTATCTGAACGGCCAGATCCAGCGTGCCAACGACGGTAGTTACGCCGCCGTCGTCATCGTCCTCGACACGCCCGGTGGACTCGGCGAGTCGATGCGCAAGATCGTCCAGAAGGAGCTCGGCTCCCGGATTCCCGTGATCGTCTACGTCTCGCCGAACGGGGCGCGCGCGGCCTCCGCTGGAGTCTGGATCGGCGAGGCTGCGGACGTCCTCGCGATGGCGCCCGAGACCAACATCGGCTCCTCGACGCCGATCAGCGGCACCGGTGGGAACATCGGTTCCGACCTTCGTCGGAAGGTCGTGAACGACGCGGCTGCGTCGTTGCGCGGCCTGGCGGCAAGTCACGGGCGCAACGCCCGCTGGGCCGACCTCGCGGTGCGACAGGCCTCCAACCTGACCGAAGGCGAGGCCCTTCGGCAGCACGTGATCGACGCTATCGCTCCGAGCCTCCCGGACCTCCTCCGGCAGATCGACGGCACGAAGACGAAGCCGAAGGGCTTCGTCCTCAGGCTTGCAGGCGCTCGGCTAACCGAAGTGCACATGTCGTTCTTCACCCGCCTCCTGAACACGATCATCGATCCTAACCTGATCTTTCTCCTCTTCCTCGCCGGCCTCGGCGGCATCGGGTTCGAGATCTTCCACCCCGGCGTCGTGCTGCCGGGAGCGCTCGGGGCGGTCTCGCTCGTGACGGCGCTCTTCGGCTTCTCCGTCCTGCCGATCAGCTGGGCCGGGCTCGCCCTCATCCTGCTAGGCGTCGCCTTGCTCGTGATCGACGCGCATGTCGTGACCCACGGCGCTCTCACGCTCTCGGGTCTCGTCAGCCTCGTCGTCGGCGGCCTCATGCTCTTCCACAACGCGCCTTCGCCCTACCACACGTCGGTGCCGCTGGTCGTGTCGGTCGCGGTGGTCCTAGGGGCGTTCTGGGCCTTTGGGCTGACGAAGGCGGTGCAGGCGCGGAGGCGCCCCGTCCAGGTCGGGGCGTCTGTGCTCGTCGGACAGATCGGAGAGGTGCGCCGCGACGGGCTCGTTTTCGTCTGCGGGGAGCTCTGGCGCGGCCACACCGCCGACGGAGAGCCGCTCGTGTCCGGCGAGCAGGTCGAGGTCGAGGCGGTCGGCGAAGGGCTGGCGCTCACCGTGCGGCCGCTGCGCGAGCGCGTGCCCGTCCCCTAGGATCCCGGCTCAGGCCCTTCCTTCCGAAAGGATCTCTCGATGCCCGCTCTCATCGTCGCCGCCGTAGTCGTCGGCTTCGTCCTGCTCTTTCTGATCTCGGCGATCAAGGTCGCGCGAGAGTACGAGGTTGGAGTCGTCTTCCGCCTCGGCCGGCTGCACATCCCGCCGAAGGGACCCGGCCTCTTCCTCCTCATTCCGATCATCGATCGCATGGTCCGCGTCGATCTTCGGACGATCACACTCAACATCCCGCCCCAGGAGGTGATCACGAAGGACAACGTCCCGGCGCGGGTGAACGCGGTCGCCTACTTCCGCATCGTCGACCCGAACGACGCGATCAATAAGGTCGAGAACTTCATGGTCGCCACCTCCCAGATCGCACAGACGACGCTCCGCAGCGTCCTCGGCCAGCACACCCTCGACGAGCTCCTCTCCGAGCGGGACAAGATCAACGCGATCCTGCAGAAGATCATCGACGAGGCCACCTCGCCCTGGGGGATCAAGGTCTCCATCGTCGAGGTGAAGGACGTCGAGATCCCGACCGGGATGCAGCGCGCAATGGCGCGTCAGGCCGAGGCCGAGCGCGAGCGGCGCGCCAAGGTGATCGCGGCCGAGGGCGAGTTCCAGGCCTCCGAGCGGCTGAAGGACGCCGCCAACGTCATGAGCGAGAACCCGACGACGCTCCAGCTCCGCTTCCTCCAGACGATGCTCGAGATGAGCTCCGAGCGCTCGTCGACGATCATCCTCCCGCTTCCGATCGAGCTCTTCCGGCCGTTCCTCCACGGAGCGGAGCGGGCCTCCGAGGACCGCGGAGCCGCGAGCTGACGGCCGAAGCCGGCCCACCACCCGAGCTTCGCCGCGACGCGCTCTCGGGTCGCTGGGTCGTCGTCGCTCCAGCCCGTGCGCGCCGGCCGGGAGCGGCCGCAGGAGGCGGCGGGCTCGACCCCGACGAGGCAGGCTGCCCGCTCTGCGAAGGCCGCGAGGCCGCGACGCCCCCCGAGACCCATGCGCTCGCTCCGCTCGGCCGCCCGGCGGACGCGCCGGGCTGGTGGGTGCGCG
Organism: Gaiellaceae bacterium; assembly: GCA_041487575.1. Lineage (GTDB taxonomy): Bacteria > Actinomycetota > Thermoleophilia > Gaiellales > Gaiellaceae > JBGPNP01. The sequence continues at coordinate 8,517 of JBGPNP010000043.1, forward strand.
TCGTCCCGAACAAGTTCCCCGCCTTCGGGCCGTGGCCGGAAAACGGCGGCCGTGCCGGCCTCTTCACGCGCCGCCCGGCCGTCGGCAGGCAGGAGGTCGTCGTCCACTCGCCTCACCACCTCCTCTCGCTGGCCGATCTCTCGCGCCGTGAGCTCGAGCTCGTGGTAGCGGCGTGGGAGGCGCGCTCGGTAGCGGCACGCGAGCAGGGTTTCCCGTACCTCCAGGTTCTCGTCAACGAGGGCCGTGGCGCGGGTGCTAGCCTCGCCCACAGCCACTCGCAGCTCGTTTGGCTCCGAGAGGAACCGCCGCTCGTCGCCGACGAGCGGCGTGCCCTCGAGGAGGCAGGCGAGTGCCTCCTCTGCCACCTGCTTGCCGCCGAGCTCGAGCAACGCGTGCGCATCGTTGCCGAGCGGGACGGGCTCGTGCTCCTCTGCCCCTTCGCCGGTCGCGCCCCCTACGAGCTGCTCGTCGCGCCGCTGGCCTGCGAGGCTGACCCGTTCCTCTCGAGCGGGCGTCTCGCAGGGGCGCTCGCCCTCGCGTCGGACGGGATCGCCCGCCTCCGCGTCGCCCAAGGACCGGTCCCCTTCAACCTCTGGCTTCACGCTCCAGGACACTGGCACGTCGAGCTGCTCCCGCGTCTGACCGTTCTCGCCGGCCTCGAGCTCGGGGCCGGCTACTACGTGAACACGCTCGCGCCCGAGGCGGCCGCCGGGATCCTGCGGGAGGCTCCGTGGTCTCCATCGTGAGTACGGTCACGTTAGACCGCGCGAAAACCAAGCAGCCCAAGGACACAAGGAGGCCCAGTACCAAGCCGGTATGGGGCCGACTCAGGACGCGGGGATGCGGGTTTGCAGCCGGCCAGGCGGGGCCGTACTTGCGGTGGCGACCACTCAGGCCGGCGCCTCGGCGGGCTGGGTCGCGCGCCGCTTGAACTCGCGCGCCGCGTCGATCGCCGTGCCGAGGTTCAGACCCTTGTCCTTCGCCTGCTTGATCAGCATGACCGTCTCGACCGCGTCGATGTCGTAGACGCGCTGCTTGCGCCCCCTCGTGGGGATCTGGGCCTTGTTCGTCCAGTAGTCGAGCTGCATCTTCGAGATGCCCGCCACGCGGCAGACCTGGCCGAGGGAGAGCTCGAGCTTGTCGAGATGCTCGGAGATGTCCACCGGTTCAAGCAGATCAGCATGCTGCCTCAGAGCCACAGTCGTACCCCCGTCGAGCGGCAAAGCGTGGCCGCGAACTTACCACCCCTTCCAGCGCTTGTGAAGGTCCGTGCGGGCCGGTCGAAGGCGTGCCGACGGTCAGTCTTCGGCGGGCTCGTCGCCCGGCTCGAGAGGCCAATCCGCCTCGCCGTCCGGGCCGCCGGAAGGCGGCGCCGGCTCCGCCTCGCCGGGGGCGGGGCCGCCGGTCGAGTGCTCCACCACCGGCGCGAGCGTCGAGACCTGCTCGCCGCGCCGCAGGCGCATGACGATGACGCCCTGCGTCGCGCGGCCGAGGCGCTTGACGTCCTCCACCGGGATGCGGATGACCGTGCCGCCGTTCGAGATGAGCATGACCTGGTAGCCGTCGCGGACGACCTGCGCGCCGACGAGCGCGCCGCGCGCCTCCGTGAGCTGCACCGTCTTGACGCCGAGGCCGCCGCGGCGTTTGACCGAGTACTCGCTGATCCGCGTGCGCTTGCCGTAGCCGTTCTCGGTCACGACCAGGAGGTCTGCGGCGTCGGTCGCGATCGAGGACGCGATCACCTCGTCGCCCTTCCGCAGCTTCATCCCTCGGACGCCCTCGGTTGCGCGTCCCCGCGGCCGGGACTCGCGCTCGTGGAAGCGCACGGCCTGGCCCTTACGCGAGACCATGAGGATGTCGTCGTTCCCGGAGGAGTGGAGGACGGCGACGAGCTCGTCGTCATCGCGGAGCTTGACGGCGATGATCCCGTCCGCCTTGAGCGGGGTGTTGTAGTCGGCGAAGCGCGTCTTCTTCACGACCCCCTTCTTCGTGGCGAGGACGAGGTACTCGGCCTCCTTGAAGTCGCGCGTCGCGATCATCGTGCGCACGCTCTCGCCCTGGCGCAGCGGCAGGAGGTTGACGAGCGCGCGCCCCTTCGACTGGCGGCTGCCTAGCGGGAGCTCGTGCACCTTGAGCCGGTAGACCTTGCCGACGGACGTGAAGAAGAGGATGTAGTCGTGCGTCGAGGCGACGACGAGGTGCTCAATGTAGTCCTCGTCCTTGAGCTCCATCCCCATGACGCCGATGCCGCCGCGGCGCTGCTCCCGGTACGTCGTCACAGGCAGGCGCTTGATATAGCCCGACTGGGTCATGGCGATGACCATGTCCTCCTCGGCGATCATGTCCTCGAGCTCGAGCGCGTCCCCGGACGCGACGATCTCCGTGCGCCGGTCGTCGCCCTTACCGTAGATCTCCTTGATCTCGATTAGCTCGTCCCTGACGACGGCGTAGATCCGTGCCTCGTCGGAGAGGATCCCGCGCAGCTCGCCGATCCGCTCGGCGAGATCGGCGTGCTCGTCGCGGGTTTTCTTCCGCTCGAGCCCGGTCAGGCGCTGAAGGCGGAGGTCCAGGATCGCCTGGGCCTGGATCTCCGTGAGGCCGAAGCGGTCGATCAGCCCGGCGCGCGCCTCGTCGGGGTCGCGCGAGCCGCGGATCAAGGCGATCACGGCGTCGAGGTTGTCGAGGGCGATGAGATAGCCCTCGAGGATGTGCGCCCGCTCCTCGGCCCGGCGGAGCTCGTACTTCGTCCGGCGGGTGACGACCTCCTTCTGGAAGTCGAGGTAGTGTCGAATGATCTGGACGAGCGAGAGCGTCCGCGGCACGCCGTCGACGAGCGCGACGGCGTTGTAGCCGAAGGTCATCTGGAGCGCCGTGTGCTTGTAGAGCTTGTTCAGGACGACCTGCGGGATCGCGTCGCGCTTGAGCTCGACGACGACCCGCATCCCCGACTTGTCGGAGTAGTCCTGGAGGTCGGAGATCTCCGTCAGCACCTTCTCCTGCACGAGGTCGGCGATCTTGCGGATGACGCCGGCGTCCCCGCCCTTCTTGACGCCGTAGGGGAGCTCGGTGACGACGATCGCCGACTTACCGCCCTTGAGCTCCTCGACATGGGCGCGGGCGCGCATGACGACGCGGCCGCGGCCCGACCGGTAGGCCTCCTTGATCCCCTCGCGACCGAGAATGAGAGCGCCGGTCGGGAAATCCGGGCCCTTCATGTGCCGCGAGAGCCCTTCCACGCCGATCTCCGGGTCGTCGATCATCGCGACGACGGCGTCGATCGTCTCCGAGAGGTTGTGTGGCGGGATGTTCGTGGCCATGCCGACGGCGATCCCGGAGGAGCCGTTCACGAGCAGGTTCGGGAATCGCGACGGCAGGACGGAGGGCTCGCGGCGCGACTCGTCGTAGTTCGGGACGAAGTCGACCGTGTCCATGTCCAGGTCCCTGAGCATCTCGGTGGCGAGGCGCGAGAGCCGACATTCGGTGTACCTCATCGCGGCCGGCGGGTCGTCGTCGAGCGAGCCGAAGTTGCCCTGCTCGTGGACGGGCAGGGC
>JBGPNP010000044.1:0-12039 GCA_041487575.1 Gaiellaceae bacterium
CGTGCTCGCTCGAGCGCCCACCCATCAAGACCGCTACCCGGACCCTGCTCATAGGCCAACTTCCCTACGAACATCCTCCCGAGCGAAGCGACGGGGCAAACCAAGAACCGCCTGAAATGCGGAGCATTTCACGCGGATACCACCCGAGCGAAGCGACGGGGCAAACCAAGACCCGCGGAAAGTGCGAAGCATTTTTCGCGGCTTTTCGCGGCTTTCATGCCGGCGGGGGTGGCGGTGGAGGCTCGGGCGGCGGGGCCGGCGGCGGCTGCTCGACGTAGTGGCCGACGAGGAGTGTCACCGTGCTCCCCTGCTGCGCCTGGACACCGGCCGAGGGACTCTGGCCCTGGACGATCAGATCCTGAGTCGGGTCGCTCGTGTCGACCGGCTGGATGACGACGGAGAATCCGGCCCCCTCGAGCTGGGCCCGGGCCGTGTCGGAATCGAGGCCGACGACGTTCTCGACGGTCGCCGTCTGTGGCCCCTGCGAGACGCTGATCTGGACGGTCGAGCCCTTCGCCGCGTCGACGCCGGGATCGGGGCTCTGCGCGAAGATCGTGCCCTGCTGCGCGTCGGAGAAGCCGGTGACGACGCTGACCACGAAGCCCGCCCCCTCGAGCTCCGCCTGTGCCGCCGCGAGCGTCTCGCCGGTGACGTCGGGCACCTTCACGCTCTGCTGGCCTTTCGAGACGCGGACGACGATCGCCGTTCCCTCGTCGACCTTCTCGCCCGGCTTGGGATCCTGGCTCACGACCTCGCCCGGCGGGTGGACGTCGGAGAAGACGTCCTTGCGCTGGGCCTCGAGATGGCGCTCGGTGAGGAGCGCGACCGCCTGGTTGAAGGGGAGCCCTGCGAGCCGCGGCACCTCGACCTTCGGGATGCCGGCTGAGACGGAGATCGTCACGGTCTCGCCGTTGGAGACCCGCGCGCCGCCGTCGGGCCGCTGTGCGAACACGTAGCCCGCAGGCTGGTCGCGGTTGGGCGCGAGCGTCACCTGCGCGCCGAGGCCGGCGTCCTGGATCTTCGCGACGGCGAGCTCCCGCTTGATCCCGACGACGTTCGGGACGGCGACGGGCTCGGCCGCCTTGAGCTGGTCCCGGATCTGCGTGTAGACGTACCAGCCGGCCACGGCCGCGGCGCAGACGAGGCCGAGGGCGAGGAGCCAGGGGAAGACGCTCCGCCGCCTCCGCCGCGGGGGCTCCTCGTAGCCGTACTGGGGCGGATAGGGAGGACGGCGGGGCGGCACTCGCTGGGTCGCCGTGCCGGCGTCGCGCATCACCCGCGTCGGGGCGCTCGCCTCGTCCAGGATCGCCGTCGCCGCCTCGCTCGTCTCCGGCGACACCGGCAGGCCGGCTGCAACGCGCCGCAGGTCCTCCGAGAACTCCTCCGCGCTCTGATAGCGCTCGCGTCCGGTCTTCGCGAGGGCACGCAGGACGACCTGGTCGAGCTCCTCCGGGACTCCAGGACTGAGCGTGGACGGCGGCTTCGGGGGGTCGCTCACGTGCTTCATGACGATCTCGGGCAGCGAGTCGCCGCTGAAGGGCACCTGGCCCGTCAGCATCTCGTAGAGAACGACGCCGAGGGAGTAGAGGTCGGACTGCCCCGTGGCCGGCGTGCGGCGGGCCTGCTCGGGGGAGAGGTACTGGGCGGTCCCGATGATCGAGCCAGCTTCGGTCACCTCGGACGCCGTGCCGGCGCGCGCGATCCCGAAGTCCGTCACCTTGAGGTGGTCGTCGGGGCCCACGAGGATGTTGTGCGGCTTGATGTCGCGGTGGACGATCCCGTTCTTGTGCGCGAAGCGGAGTGCGGCAAGGATCTGGAGCGCGTAGCCGATCGCCTTGTCCGGCGGGAGCGGCCCGCGTGCGCGGATGAGGTCCTTGAGGCTCCGGCCCTCGACGACCTCCATGGCGATGTACGGGTGCCCGTCTGACTCGCCGCGATCGTAGATCGAGACGATGTTCGGATGCGAGAGCGCCGCCGCGGACTTTGCCTCGCGCTGGAAGCGCTCGAGGAAGAGCTCGTCGCCGGCGAAGCGGTCGTTCAGGATCTTGATCGCGACGCGGCGGCCGAGCTGCTCGTCCTCGGCGAGGTAGACGTCGGCCATGCCGCCCGTCCCCAGCTTCCGCACGATGCGGTAGCGCCCGTCGAAGAGGGAGTTGATCAGGGCGTCGGAGGCGGACATCGCGCGCCGTAAAGGCTAGGTGTTTACTCCGAGGAGCGCCTGGAGGATCGCCTTCGCGATCGGCGCGGCTGTCTGGGCGCCCGTGCCGGCCTGGTTCTGGAGAGCGACCGCGATCGCGAAGCGGGGAGCGTCGGCGGGGGCGAACGCGATGAACCATGTGTCGTTCTCGTCGCGCCGTCCGGTCTCGGCGGTGCCGGTCTTGCCGGCGACGGGGATGCCGGGGATCTGCGCAACGATCCCGGTTCCGGACTCCACCACCCGCCGCATCATGGCGGTCAGCTCGGCTGCCGTCTCCGGCTTGACCGCGCGCCCGAGCTCCTCTGGGGCCGGCTCGGTGACGATCGTGCCGTCGGGGGCGACGATGCGGTCGAGGAGCGTCGGCTTCATCACGAGGCCGCCGTCGGCGATCGCCGCGGCCACCATCGCCATCTGGAGCGGCGTGACCAGGAGCCGCTCCTGGCCAAACGCGAGCCGGCCGGGATCGACGGCGTTCGGGTCGCTCGGGAAGAGGAGTCGCCCGCGGTCGTAGAGGCCGCTCGCCGCGCGCTCGCCCGCCGGCGTCTCGAGCGGCGGCTTCGAGTAGAAGCCGAAGCGCTTCGCGTACTCGAGCACGACGAGCGGGCCGAGCCGCTGGCCGACCTGGCAGAAGACGGAGTTGATCGAGTGCTCGAGCGCAGTCGCGAAGTCGACGCGCCCGAAGACCTCGGGGCCGCTCTGGTCAGCGAAGTTCGTCACTTTCTTCCCGTACTCGACGCAATAGCCCTTGTCCACGAACTCGCTTGCCGGCGTGAATGTCCCCGAGTCGAGGGCGGCCGCGGCCGTCACGACCTTGAACGTCGACCCGGGGATATAGAGGCCCTGCGTCGCGCGGTCGAGGAGCGGCGCGGCGGGGCGGCAGGGGGCGCCGGGCGCGCTCGCCGCGCGGCGGAAGTGGCGCTCGACGAGGTTCGGGTCGAAGGAGGGCTGCGAGGCGATGACGAGGACGTGCCCCGTCGCAGGCTCGAGAGCGACCGCGGCGCCGCACTTCCCGGCGAGGGCGTCCATTGCGACCTGCTGCGCGCGAGCGTCGATCGTCGTCACGACGTCGTTGCCCCGCTGCGTCAGCCCCTCGAGCCTGTCGAGCGTCCGCCGTAGGACAGTGTGGAGGTCCGAGTTCGAGCCGGTGAGGAAGTCGTTCAGCGACTCCTCGAGCCCGGAGCGCGAGCGGGAGAGCGTCGAGTAGCCGATCGTCTGCGCGACGAGCTCCTTCGCCGGGTAGCGGCGTAGGTACCAGGTCCGTCCCTGAACGCGGCGCCGGCGGTTGGCGGCGAGGAGCGTCCGCCCGTCTGCGGCGTAGATGCGCCCGCGCTCGATCGTCACCTGGCGCACGACGAGCGTCGGGTTGCCGCGGCGGGCCTCGAGGTCGGGTGCCTTCCAGAGCCAGTAGCTCGTCATGCCGACGAGCGCGACGAAGAGCGCGGCGAGGACGAGGAACACACGGCGGATCTGCGAGTTCATCGACACGACCTTTTCCGCGCTCCGCGCGCAAAAGCTCGACCAAAAGAGACCGTTGTCTCCGAGAACCGTCTCCTCCTCTTCTCAGAAACTTGCGGTTTCACCGCAAATCTCTGTTCACGTGGTCTGAGATCATGAGGAGGAGGCCGACGAGGAGGAAGTTCGCGACGACGCTCGACCCGCCGTAGGAGACGAAGGGGAGCGTGATCCCGGTGAGCGGGATGAGCCCTGTGACGCCGCCGACGATGATGAACGCCTGGATTCCGAACGCGGCGGAGAGGCCCGCGGCGAGGAGCTTCGAGAAGCCGTCGTCCGCGAGCATCGCGATCCGGAAGCCGCGCCAGACGAAGAGGACGTAGACGAGGACGACGGCGCCGGCGCCGGCGAGGCCGAGCTCCTGCGCGATCGCCGAGTAGATGAAGTCGGTCTCGAGGAAGGGGATGTACGTTGAGCCCACGGGCGCGACGAGGACGCCGCGGCCGAGGCCGGTGCCGAACAGGCCGCCGCTCGAGATCGCGTAGAGCGACTGGACGAGCTGGTAGCCGGAGCCGGTCGGGTCGGCCCATGGATCGAACCAGACCGAGACGCGCTCGGCCACGCGTGGGACGACGTGGTACAGGCCCCACGCTCCGAGGGAGAAGAGCCCGAGCCCGCCCGCGACATAGAGCCAGCGGCCCGTCGCGACGTAGAGCATGGCGAGGAAGACGGAGAAGTAGAGGAGCCCGCCGCCGAGGTCGTGCGTCTCCACGAGGACGAGCATCGCCGCCCCCCAGACGAGGAGAAGCGGTCCGAAGTGCTTCGCGGAGGGGACGGGCCGGGCGAGGAGCTCGCGGTTGTCGCGCAGATAGCCGGCGAGGAAGACGACGAGGAGGATCTTCGCAAGCTCCCCGGGCTGGAAGGCGACCGGGCCGAGCCGCACCCAGAGGGAGGCGCCGTTGATCGTCGCGCCGATCCCGGGGACCGCGGGAAGGGCCAGCAGGCCGACGGCGGCGAGGCCGAGGGTGTAGGTGTAGCCGTCGAGGATCCGGTAGTCGCGCAGGAGTAGGAGCGCGGCCGAGAAGAGCGCGAGCCCGACGACGATCCAGATGCCTTGCCGCAGGGCCCGATCGGGCTCGATCCGGTAGATCATCGTCACGCCGATCGCGGCGAGGAGGCCCGCGAGCGGGAGGAGATACGGGTCGGCGTGCGGGAGCGCGATCCTGACGACGGCGTGCGCAGCCAGGTAGAGCACGAGGAAGAAGACCCCGTATGTCAGAGAGGCGGTCGAGACAACGGACTCGCGGGCGATGTAGACGCTGGCGAATCCGATCGCGGTGATGAGCCCGACGGCGAGCAGGTTCAAGAGCTCGCGGTTCCGAAGGCTCACTGGGCTGGGACGGCCTCCTCCTCGAAGGGGACGAGCTTGGCCCGCGACGTGCCGTAGCTCGTGAGGCTGTGGTCGAAGAGGACCGCCCGCTCGAACGCGGAGAGCTGCACGGCGAGCACGTTGCTCACGTACCGGGCCCGGTAGAGCTTGACACCGCCGCCGAGATCCCACGGCACGCCCTGGTAGACGGCCAGGTTCCCCTGCTCGTCAGCGCCGACGAAGTTCGCGCGCGACAGGCCCCAGACGGCGCCCGCCACGACGGCGAGGACGATCGTCAGCGCGAGCACGAACCAGAAGAGCCGGCGGAGCCAGCGGCGCGGTCTGGGTGCCTCGGCGGGCCCGGCCGGCAGTGGCGCGGGCGCCGGGGCCGGCTCGGACGGTTCCGGAGACGGCGGCTCCCACATCGGCATGTCCGCGACGCGAAAGACGGCGGTCTGCGGCGCGGGCGGCGCCTCAGAGACGGGCAGGTCCTCGAGGCCCGTGAGCGTGTCCTCGAGGTCGGTCGTGGGCGTCGGCACTGCGGGTGAGGCGATCGTGGCCGCGTCGTCGGCTCCGATCCGGAAGAGGACGGCGGTGATGTTGTCGTCACCGCCTTTCTGGTTCGCAGCCTTGATCAGCGCCCGCGCCGCGTCGTCAAGGCTGGCGCTCTCGCTCACGAGCCTGAGGATCGTCCCGTCGTCGACCATGCTCGTCAGCCCGTCGGGGCAAAGCAGGACGACGTCGCCCGGTCGTGTCTCCACCGTGAATGTGTCCACGTCGACCTCCGGGTCGGTCCCGAGGGCGCGCGTGATCACGGAACGCTGGGGATGCGCCTCGGCCTCCGCCGGCGTCAAGTTCCCGCTCCGGATGAGGTCGGCGACGAGCGAGTGGTCCTGGGTCAGCTGCTCGAGCTCGCCGTCGCGGACGCGGTACGCCCGCGAGTCGCCCACATGCCCGATCGCCACGTGGTCGCCCTCGACGAGCGCGGCGGTCGTCGTCGTTCCCATTCCGGAGGCCTGTGTGTCGATCTGGGCCCGCTCGTAGATCTGGCGGTTTGCCGCCCGGATCGTCGCCGCGAGGCGCTCCGTTCCCGCCGCGCCGGGCTCGGCCCCGAACCTCTGGAAGGCTGCTGCGACGATCCCGGAGGCGACCTCGCCGGCCTGGGCGCCGCCCATGCCGTCGGCGACGACGAAGAGCGGCGGCTCCTCGACGTAGGAGTCCTCGTTGTGCCGGCGCTTGCGCCCCGGATGACTCAAAGCCGCGTTTTCGACGAGCTTCACCGCTCTGGCCCTCCTAAGAACTTCAGCTCGGTCTCTCCGATGCGGACGACGTCGCCGTCGCGGAGGCGCCGGCGGACCTCGATTCTTTCACCGTTGACGAAGGTCCCGTTGGTCGAGCCGAGGTCGACGAGCCAGACGGCGTCCCTGACGGCCTCGAAGCGAGCGTGCCTCGACGACGCAAACCCGTCTTCCGGAAGGACGAGCGAGTTGTCGGAGGCGCGGCCCACGGTAAGGGGCACGGGTCCGAGGGCGAAGCTCTCGCCGGGCTCGAGCTCTTCGCTCGCGAGAACGACGAGGCGCGGCGACGCGGGTGCTCGAGCCGGGCCGAGGCCGAGCGCGACCGCCCGCGCGGGTGCGAGGACCACACTCTCCTGCGGCACGCGCAGGTCACGGGCGGCGGCCCGGATCACTCGCCAGACGAAGACGTAGAGGAGGACGAGGAACAGAGCCTTGAGTGCGAGGAGGACCTGCTCGACCACGTCATGCGGGGAAGTCGAAGACGAACTCGGTGGCGCCGAAGACGACGTGGTCACCAGACTCGAGCCGGGCACGGTCGACGCGCTTGCCGTTCACCTGCGTCCCGTTCGTCGACCCGAGGTCGACGACCCAGTAGCCACCGTCTTCCTGGCGGATCTCGGCGTGCCGTCGCGACACGTTCGCGTCGACGACGACGACGTCGTTCTCGCGCGAGCGGCCGATCGTGGTCACCTGGCCGGCGACATCGTGAACAGCGTCGCCGGCGGTGAGGGTCGCAAGCGCGCGGGCGAGGCCGAGCCGGTCGGCCTCGTCGGCCGGGAGCACCGCGGTCCGCTCGGCGACCGGGTCGGGCGCACGCGTCGGCGCACCGGGCTCGGGGACCGTGAGCGGCACGGTCGGGAGGACGGCGGTCGGCCGGGGCGCCGGCTTCGGCTCGGCCCCGCGAGGCTGCGCCGTCCGTGTCGCGATCCCGAACTCTCCGACCGCGAGGTCGGCGTCCTCGTCGAGGACGACTCGAGGGTGCGTGAGCAGTGCATAGCCCTGCCGGCGGGCGTGCTCGGTGAGGTAGTCGGCGAGCTCCGTGAGCAGCGCCTCCTCCGGGATGGGGAGCTGGGAGCGGTCGGCTGAGGAGAGGTAGAGCAGGTACTCGTTCGGCACGTAGACTCGCGACACGGAGACGCTCTTGTGCTCGTCCATCTCCCTCGCAAGCTTGCGCGCGATCTCGACGGGCTGGACGGGCGAGCGGAAGACGCGCCCGAACACGCCTTCGACGAAGGACTCGATTCCGCTCTCGATGCTCCTGAGGACGCCCATGCCGCGCTCGGGACGAAGTTTGCCCGAGGAGCCGGAGTCTAGTGCGCCGGACGGTGTACTAGTCAGGCGCCTTCGCGCGCCGGAGCATGGCCGTGGCAGCGGCGATCCAGACGAACGCGACGAGCGGGAAAGCATCCACCCGGCTCCCGCCCGCGAGCTGGGGCAGCAGGACGAGCGCGAAGACGAGCCCCGATCCCCAGAGCGCGGCGCCCCAGGTGCCTCGCCGGCGCGCCTCGGGCAGCAGGACCGCTGCAAGCGCGAGCGCTGCCGTCGCGACGAGGAGCGAGCGGTTGTCGGCGAGGAAGCGGAGGAGGGCCCAGAGAACGGCGCTCGGGCTCTTGCTCCCGGCGATGCCGAGCCCGAGCGGCGGCCGCCCATGCGTGAACGGGAGGCCCCAGCCGAGCAGACCCGAGACACCCATGCCCGCCACACACGAGCCCACGGCGACGGCGGCGCGACGCGGCCTGCCGGCGGCCCGCTGGGCCAGGAGCGCGACGAGAGGCAGGGCGCCCAGCGGCGCGAGGAGCGGCCCGGCGAGGAGGAGGAGGGAGCTCCGGGCGTCACGCCCGAAGAGGAGCGCCCAGGCGAGGGCGAGCACGGCGTAGGCGAGGGCGAGGCCGAGGGAGACGTTGCCGAGCGGCAGGACGGGCGCGGCAAGGGCTACCGCGAGGCCGGCCCGCGGGTTCCACAAGGCGACGAGCGCGGCAACCGCTCCGAGGAGGATCGGGAATCCGTGCGGGAAGAAGGGGAGCAGCGCCGTCGTCCCGCCCGCGAAGGCGCCGGCGAGCGCGGCGTGGGGCGCCTGCTCGCGCAGGCCCGCGAGGGAGACGCTCGAGCGCGGCCGGCGTGCGCGCGCCTCGGCGGCCGTGCGGAGCTCGACGACGAGGCGCTTGGCGGAGGGCCGGCGGCGCGGGTCTGGGTCGAGCATTCTGTCGACGGCGGCGCAGAGGGCGCGCGGAAGGTCGGGACGCTCCTTCGCGAGCGGTGGCGGGCCGTCGGCGATCCGGCGGGCCGTCTCGAGCGGCGAGGCCGCCCAGAACGGGTGCCAGCCGGCGAGCGCCTCCCAGAGGATGACGCCGACCGACCAGACGTCGGAGGCCCCTGTCGCCTCCTCGCCGTCGAGCCGCTCGGGCGCGATGTACGCGAGCGTCCCCGGCACGTCTCCGACGGCGGTGAGCGTGTCCGCCTCCTCGAGCTGGGCGAGCCCGAAGTCGAGGAGCACGGCCGAGACCCCTTCTCCCTCCTCGAGCATGACGTTTGCGGGCTTGACGTCGCGGTGGACGATGCGCTTGGCGTGGGCGTGGGCGAGCGCCTCGAGCACCTGCGCGCTCGCCTCGACGGCGTCGGCGTCGACGAGCTCGCCCGCGCGGAGGGCGGCGCGGAGCGTCCTGCCGGCGATGTACTCGGAGGCGACGTAGACGTGCTCGTCGTCGCGGTCGAGGGCGAGCACGCGCACGCAACGCGAATGGCGCAGCCGGGCCGCGGCCTCCACCTCGCGCTCGGCGCGCGACCCGGCTTTGCCCTCGCGGGGGACGACTTTCAGCGCGACGTCGCGGGAGGAGCGCTCATCCCGGACGAGCCACACCGAGCCGCTGCCCCCGCTTCCGAGCGGGCGCAGCGGCCGGTACCTCCCGAGGATCAGGTCCAGCGCGGGGGAACCCATGGTTCCCCCGTTGGCCCGCTCCTTCGGGTTACCCGGGACTAGGTGGTCTCCCTGGAGATCGGCGAGCGTCTCGCTGATCTCTTCCTTCGAAGCGACGGCGTACTGCATCGGCGCTGGCTTCTTGGCTTTCCGGCCGCCGATTCCTGCAAGGACGGTCGTCGGAGCGTCTTCCGCCTCCGATGGTAGACTCGGCCGACTTTCGGCCAACCCAGGCCCGTGTCCGAGCGCGACAGAGACGACAGAGACGACATCGAGTTCGACTTCTTCGACGACGCTCCGACCACGGAAGCCCCGCCGAAGGAGCCCCCTCCACCTCGTCGTAGGCGCCGGATGCCGGCCGGCCCTCCCACCGCGGGTGGGCGCGGGCTCGTCCGGCTCGTCGTTCTCATCGGGGCGGCCATCCTCCTCGCGGTCGTTCTCGTCCTCTGGGTGAACAGCTGCCGCGAGGACAAGAAGAAGAGCGCGTACCGCGACTACATGAAGAGCGTCACCGCGATCGCGGCCGACTCGGGGCAGATCGGGCGCGACGTGAACAAGCTGATCACGACGCCGGGGATCAAGCTTGCCGACCTCCAGTCGGGGCTCGAGGGCTACCGCGTCGTCCAGGCCCAGACGGTCGCGGCGGCGCAGAAGCTCCGGCCCCCGGGCCCCCTCCGCGAGCAGCAGCAGAGCCTCGTCGAGGCCCTCCAGTTCCGCGTCTCGGGCCTCGCCGGGCTCGAGGCGGCGTTCGCCCAGATTGGGCAGGCGACCGACGCGCAGGCAGCGGGCACGGCGCTCGCAGGCCAGGCCGACCGGCTGCTCGCGAGCGACATCGTCTGGGAGGATCTCTTCCTCGAGGGCTCGAAAGCCGTCCTGAAGCAGCAGGGCATCAGCGACGTCGTCGTCCCGCCCTCGAACTTCGTCCCGGCCGGGACCGAGGATTTCGTCAGCCCCAAGTCCTGGACCCTCATCGTCGAGCGGCTCACGCAGAGCACGAAGACGGGCGGCCTGCACGGGAACCAGATCGTCGGCGCCCGCGTCCTCCCCGGGAAGCAGCCGCTCTCGCCGACCCAGGAGAACACCGTCACCGCGTCCACCGGGCTCGCCTTCCAGGTGCTCGTCAAGAACTCGGGCGACAGCCAGGAGACGCAGGTGAAGGTCGACCTCGTGCTCTCGCTCTCCCCCACGCCGATCAAGAAGGAGCAGGTGATCGACATCATCAACCCGGGCGATACGAAGTCGGTCACCTTCCGCGACATCAACATCAGCGGGAGCTTCGGCACGCTCGTGCCGCTCAAGGTGACGGTCGAGCCGGTTCAGGGTGAGGTGAACACGGCGAACAACAGCGCCGAGTACTCGGTCATCTTCACGCTCGGCTAGTGGTCGATCCACCGAGCGCTAGTCGCTAGGCTTCGCGCGGCAATGTCCAGCACCGTTGCCGCCTGGATCGCGATCGGAGCCGCCGCGGCTGCCGGGATCGCGCTGGCGCTCGCGCTCTCCTTCTACCTCACCCTCCGCGGCGTGCGGCGGGCCCAGGTGGTCCTCCTGGGGAGCGGCAAGGACGACCTCGTCAACTTCGCGGTCTCATTGCAGGCGCGGATCGACGATCTTCACCGCGCTGTCGACGAGGTCGCGGCTGGGATGACGCGCATCGACAAGCGGGTCGATCGCTGCCTCTCGCACACGTCGGTCGTCCGCTACGACGCCTTCGAGGACGCCGGCGGCCACCAGTCCGCCTCGCTCGCGTTCCTCGACGCCGCCCGCTCCGGAGTGGTCGTCAGCGCCATCCAGGGGAGGGACTACGCACGCATCTACGTCAAGGAGCTCGACCGCGGGCGCGCAGCTGTCGCTCTCTCGCCCGAGGAGCAGGAGGCGGTCGAGCGGGCTATGGCATATTGAAGGCCGCTTCCTGCGGGGTGCGGCCTTCAATACCATGAATTAGCACGATAACCATGAAGACACGGGCGTTCTCTTCCGTCGAACTTTCACCCGGAGGGTGAAAGTTCGTGTACCGGAAGGCCGTCATCCGTCCATACCGCCCGGAGGACGAGGGCGTTCTCTTCGGGCTGGCGCGCCTCGAGCGGGGCGCCGACGAGCACACGCTCGCCGTCCTGGAGCGCGAGACCGTCTTCGTCGCCGAGATCGAGGGCTCCTACGCCGGGTATGCGGCTCTCGTCGTCGAGGGTGCGGCTGCGCGTGTCGATCAGCTCTTCGTCAGCGTGGAGCACGAGGAGGAGGACGTCGGCAGGCAGCTCCTCGAGCACGTCGAGGGGTTCGCGATCTCGCGGGGAGCCGTCGCGCTCCGTGTCGTCGTCGAGCCCGGGAACCTCTCGGCTGTCGCCTTCTACCGCTCGCGCGGCTTCGTCCCGGCCGGGGAGAGCGTGCTCGAGCTCGTCCTACCGAGGGTGCATTAAGTGGTCGCCGCCGCAAATACGGCCTCGCCTGCCCGGCTGCAAACCGGCGCATCCCCGCGTCCTCGGTCGGCCCCATACCACATGGGTATGCCGCCTCCCTGCGTCCTTGGGCTGCTTGGTTTTCGCGCGGCCAAGCGAGACCGTACTCACGGTGGAGACCACTAAGTGCACCACGTCCTCGTCCTCAACGCGAGCTACGAGCCGCTCAACGTCTGCTCCGTCCGCCGCGCCTATGTCCTCGTCTACAAGGGCAAGGCGGAGGTGATCGAACATCTGAACCGCGAGCTCCGCTCGGCGAGCAGCTCCTTCAGGTGGCCTCACGTCATCCGCCTGCTCGAGTACGTGCGCGTTCCCAAGGCGGTGCGGCGGAAGATCTCCCGGCGGGCTCTCTTCGC